>JBLRWQ010000004.1:0-70561 GCA_047921175.1 Nitriliruptoraceae bacterium
CTCCTTGCCGCGCAGCACCATCTTCTCGTAGATCGAGTAGTAGTGCTTCGGCCGGCCGGTGACCTCGCCACGGATCTTGAGCTCGCGCAGCTGCTCGTAGATCGCGGCGACGATCTGCTCGAGCTCGCGCTCCCGTTCGGGGTTGCGCGCATCGACCATCGCCACGATCTCCTCGTAGCGTTTGGGGTGCAGCGTCCTGAACCCGAGGTCCTCGAGGCGGAGCTTGAAGTTCTGCATCCCGAGCCGGTGGGCCAGGGGCGCGTAGATGTCCAGGGTCTCCTGGGCGATCCGCTTCTGCTTCTCCCGCGGGGTGAAGCCGATCGTCTCCATGTTGTGGACGCGGTCGGCCAGCTTGATGACCAGCACCCGGATGTCCTTGGCCATCGCCACGATCATCTTGCGCAGGGTCTCGGCCTGCTGCTGCTGCTTGGACTCGACCTGGATGCGGTCCAGCTTGGTCACCCCGTCGACGAGGTGGGCGACCTCGTCCCCGAAGCCCTCCTTGATATCGTTCAGCGTGGCGGGGGTGTCCTCGACGGTGTCGTGCAGCAGGGCTGCCACCAGCGTCGAGGTGCCGAGCCCCAACCGGGCCAGCTCCGCCGCGACGGCCACCGGGTGGGTGATGTAGTCCTCGCCGCTCTGGCGCTTCTGGCCCTCGTGCATGGCCTGCGCGTAGCGGTAGGCACGGACCACCTCGCGCAGGTCGGCGCGGGAGGCCTCGCGGATCGCGGTGGCGAGGTCGTCGAGCTCGGGCGGGATGGCCTCACGCTGGACGAGCGGCAGGCGGGACAGCGCCGCCTTGACCCCCGACGGGCGTGGCGGCGGGAGCGCGGGACGCGTGTCCCGGTCGCTCGGGGCTCCCGTGGTCTCGGACGTCGCCAGCTCGCTCCCCCCCTTCCTGGGACCGGTCGAGCCAGCGTACCGAGAGGCCCTAGTAGCTGAGCAGCGAGGTGACGTGGTAGCGGTCGAGCCGCGCCGCTCCGCCGAGCCCGACCAGCTCGAGCAGGAAGCTCATGCCGACCACCTCGCCGCCGAGCTCCTCCACCAGGCGCGCCGCCGCCTCGGCGGTGCCTCCCGTGGCCAGCACGTCATCGACGATCAGGACCCGCTGCCCCGGCTGGATCGCCCCGTGCTGGAGCTCGAGGACCGCCTCGCCGTACTCCAGCGCGAAGGACACGCTGACCGTCTGGCCGGGCAGCTTGCCCTCCTTCCGGGCGGGCACGAACCCCGCGTGCGTGTGCAGGGCCACCGGGGCACCGAGGATGAACCCGCGCGACTCGATGCCCACCACCGCATCGACCCGATCGACGACCGAGGCGAGCCCCTCGACCGCCCGTCCGAGCGCCACGGGGTCGGCGAGCAGCGGGGTCACGTCCCGGAAGACGATGCCCGGGGCCGGGAAGTCCGGAACGGCCCGCACGAGCGCTGCCAGGTCGTACGGGTCTCGGATCGCTCCCACGACTCGCTCCCTCGCTCAGCGCTTGCGGCGCTTCTTGGCCTTGCCGGTCCCGCGGACGTAGTCGGTGGTGATCGGGGCCCGGGCCTCCGGCGAGCCGGGTGCCGGGGCCTCCACCTCGACCGCCGCCTCCTGCTCGCCACCGGCCGCGTCCTGTTCGGCCGCCTTGGCGATGCGGCGTTGCTCCTCAGGCTCCGAGCGCTTCATCCACGCGAACAGCGGCCCGGCGACGAACAGCGACGAGTAGACCCCGATCGCCATGCCGATGAACAGGGCCAGTGCCAGGTCCTGCAGGGTCGTCGCACCGAGCACCTGGGCACCCAGCAGCAGCAGCGCCCCGACGGGCAGCAGCGAGGTGATCGAGGTGTTGATGGAGCGGTAGACGACCTGGTTCATCGAGGCGTTGACGAGCTCCCCGAAGGTACGCAGGCCGGGATCGCCGAGGTTGATCGCGTTCTCCTTGACCCGGTCGAACACGATCACCGAGTCGTAGAGCGAGTAACCGAGGATCGTGAGCAACGCGATCACCGTGGCCGGGGAGACGTTGAAGCCGACCAGGGCGTAGATGCCGAGGGTGATGAAGACGTCGTGGACCAGCGCCGCGATGGAGGCCACCGCCATCTTGAACTCGAGCCGGAAGGTGATGTAGAGGATCACGACCACGAGGAAGACCAGCAGCGCCTCGATGGCCTGCCGGGTGATGCGCTGCCCCCAGACCGGTCCGACGAAGTCGAACCCGACCTCCGCGGCGCCGGCGGTCTCCTGCAGCGCCTGGCGGACCGCGAGCTCGGTGGGGCTGGCCGGTTCCAGCGACTCGGTGCGGACCTGCGCGCCGGTGGTCGCGCCGTCGCTGGTCTGCAGCTGCGCGATGACGTCGGTCGCGCCGGCGTCCTCGGCGGCGCGACGGAGCTCCTCGGCGGTGACGTCGCCGCGGACGTCGACCAGCTGGTAGCTGTTGCCGCCGACGAAGTCGATGGACAGGTCGAGGCCGCGGATCCCGAAGGCCAGGACGCTGAGCAGCAGCAGCGCACCGGAGATCGCGATCCAGCGCCGGCTGTTCCCGACGAAGTCGATCGTTGGCGTCCTCATGCGCGGGCTCCTGCTCGGACACGGTGGTCGGGGTCGACCGCGCGCAGGCTCCGGCGCGAGAGCTGCCCGTTGTCGGCCAGCACGAAGGCGGCCGGCCGCGCGAAGGTGTACATCAGGATCAGGTCCAGCACGCTCGAGATGCCGAGCATCAGCGCGAACCCGCGCACGGGCCCGACCGCGAGGAAGTACAGGATCACCGCGGCGGCCAGCGTCACGGTGTTGCCGGTCAGGTTGGTCCGCCAGGCCGACTGGAACGCGCGGACCACCGCGGACCGCACCGTCTTGCCCAGGTTGACCTCGTCGCGGATGCGCTCGGCGAAGATGATCGACGAGTCGGCGGTGATCCCGATCGAGACGATGATGCCGGCGACCCCGGCAAGGGTCAGCGTGAACCCGATCAGCTGCCCCATGGCCGCGATGCCGGCCACGGCGAAGAGCCCGTAGAGGCCGACGGCGACCATCGCGATCAGCCCCACCCAGCGGTAGAACACCAGCAGCCAGATCCCGACCAGCACCAGGCCGATCAGCCCGGCGAGCAGGCCGGCCTGGAGCGACTCCGCCCCGAGCGTCGGGGAGACGGTCTGGAAGGTCGACGGCTCGAGCGAGATCGGCAGCGCGCCGGTGCGCAGCACCAACGCCAGGTCGGTCGCCTCCTGCTCCTGCTCCTCACGCGTCAGCCCCGCGCCGGTGGTGATCGAGGCGCTGCCGCCGGTGATCCCGACCCCGCAGGCCACGGACGGGTTGACGCCCGGGGTGGACTCGACGATGCCGTCGAGCACGATCGCGAAGCGCCCGTCGAGCCCGGCGTCGCGGTCGCAGGCGAGGTCCGAGGTGACCGCGGCGAAGATGGCGCCCCCCTCGCTGTCGAGGTCGAGGCCGACCTGGAACGCCTGGGTCCCCGACCCGAGCTGCACGAAGGCGTCGTCGATGTTGTCGCCGGTCAGCTCCGCCGGCCCGACCCGGAACTTGATCGGCAGCGCCGCACCGGTCTCGGGATCGACGAGGGCGTCGTCGGGCGACCCGCACAGGATCCCGGCCTCGTCGTTGGGCAGCTCGACACGTTCATCGACCGGCGCGAGGCAGTCCGCCCCCTCGGTCGCGTACGCCGCGGTGCCGGGCAGGATCTCGCCCTCGACCC
This sequence comes from Nitriliruptoraceae bacterium, assembly GCA_047921175.1. Taxonomy (GTDB): domain Bacteria; phylum Actinomycetota; class Nitriliruptoria; order Nitriliruptorales; family Nitriliruptoraceae; genus T1Sed10-7. The sequence goes on from JBLRWQ010000004.1 coordinate 3,684, forward strand.
GGCGGAAGGACAGCTGCGCGGTGGTACCGATGATCTCCTGCACCCGATCGGCGTCCGCCACCCCGGGCAGCTGCACCTGGACGTCGGTGCCGGTCCGGGAGATGTCGGGCTCCGCGACCCCCAGCGAGTCGACCCGGGCGCGGATCACCTCGATGGTCTCGTCGATGATGTCCTCGAGGTCGTCGGGCGCCTCGGTGCCCGGCGGCAGCACGGGGGTGTAGATCGCGCTGATCCCGCCCTGGAGGTCGAGCCCGAGGTTGGGCCGGGCCCCGGTGCCGAGGTAGGCGCCAGCAGCCATGGCGAGCAGCAGCACCGCTGCGAGGCTGGCGTAGAGGGGGCGTCTGTCCACGGGGGGGATCCTCGTCGTGCGGCGTCAGCCGAGCGGGACACCGTTGGCGGTGATGCGGAAGTCGCACCCGAGCGTGCGGGCGGCCCGCCGGCACATGACCATGCGATCCAGGAAGATCTCGAAGTACTCGATCACCGTGGAGCGTTCGGTGTCGAGCTCGAGCTCGAGGGTGATCGTGGCGGCGTCCGCGTCGACCCGGAGGAAGGAGTGGGTGACCGCGTCGTTGACCCGGTCGTGGATGTCGGCCGCGGTGTCGGCCCCCTTGCGAACCCGGGAGCGGTGCACGTCCGACTTGTCGGCGAGGATGACCGCTGCACCGACCGGGCCGATGGCCGAGCCGTACTGCTCCTCGTGGTTGCCGATCGCCGAGAGCACGAGGCCGATGCGGTACGGGTCGACCTCGAGCCGGCGCAGCGCGTCGTAGGCGATCCAGGCGCCGGACAGGCCGTGGTTGGCCCGGGTCACGACGTTGCCGATGTCGTGCAGGTACCCGGCGACGGCGGCGAGCCTCGCCAGCTCGTCGTCGGCACCGAGGTGGTGGAGCACGTTGTGGGCGATCCGGCCGACCAGGTTGGCGTGACGGAAGCCGTGCTCGGTGAACCCGAGGCTGCCGAGGAACTGGTCGGAGAGCTTGATGAAGGCCGCGACGACCTCGTCCTGCTGCAGCGACGCGAGCAGGTCGACCTGGCCGCCGGTCCGGCGTTCCGCATCCAGCGCCACGGTCCGGGCCTCGGCGACCGCGTCGGCCGCGTCGACACCGCGCAGCAGCGCCGCCTCCGCCGAGCCGCGGATCGCGGTGGCGGGATCGGTCAGGGCCGACGGCGTGCCGTTGTCCGGCGCCGGCCCGGTGGGTGCCGGGTCCTGGTCGTGATCCCCGGTCGGCGGGACGCTCACGTGTCGTCCTCGTCGCTCGCCGGCGTGTCCTCGGCCGCGTCATCGTCGCCGCCGGGGGTGTCGGCGTCGGCATCGTCGGCGGCGCGATGCACGATGCGCCCGAGCGCCGCCCGCTCGTACCGCAGCACCACGTCGTCGGCCTCCTCCTCGCCGGGGCAGACCAGCAGGTCCATGGCGTCGTCCCGGGGCAGATCGACGACCCGACCGTGCAGGCCGCCGATCGTGACGACGTCGTCACCGACCGCGAGGCTGCGGCGGGCCGCATCCTGGGCCTTGCGCTGCTTCTGCTGGGGCCGGATCAACAGGACCCACAGCACCGCCAGGAACGCCAGGGGCAGCAGGAGCTCCACGTCTCGTCCTCCACTCAACGACCGGGTCGGTCCCGGTGACGCGTCGCCCGGCGACGGACCGGGGTCGGGCACCGACGCGACGACGCCCGCCTGAGGCGGGCGACTCGTGCGCATGCTACCGCTCGTCCGCGGGCTCGCCACGTGCCCACGCCGTCACCTCGGCGACGACGTCGCGCCGACGCTGTCGGCCGCAGGGCAGCAGCAGCCCGTCACCGTCGAGCAGCAGGGTCTGCCCGGTGGGCACCAGCACCCGGTCGCGGCGCACGACGGCCATGACCCGGCCGGATCCCGGCGGTCCGACCTCGACCAACGAGCGACCGGCGATGGCGAGGTCGCAGGTGACGGTCAGCTCGATCAGGTCGACGTGGCGCACGAGGTTGCCGGGCTCCGGGGCGACGGCGGTGGTGACGCTACCGCTCCCCTCCGGTCGCGTCCGGGCCGAACAGGGGCACGGCGGCGTCGCCGCCTCCGGGCCGGGGTGGCCGCCGACCGAGGTGGGCGTAGGCACTCGGCGTCGCGCTGCGACCGCGCGGCGTGCGCTGCAGCAACCCGGAACGCAGCAGGAAGGGCTCCACGGCGTCCTCGAGGGTGTCGGCCTCCTCGCTGACCGCGGTCGCCAGGGTGCTCAGGCCCACGGGCCCCCCGGCGAAACGGTCCACCAGCGCCTCGAGCACGCGACGGTCGAGCCGGTCGAGCCCGAGCTCGTCCACGTCGAACAGCTCCAGCGCACGCCGCGCCACCGTGAGGTCGACCCGCCCGTCCCCCTCCACCTCGGCCACGTCCCGGACGCGCCGGAGCAGCCGGTTGGCGATCCGTGGCGTCCCCCGGGACCGGCCCGCGATCTCCACCGCGGCGTCCGGGGCGATCGTGACCGCGAGCAGACGTGCCGAGCGCACCACGATCCGCTCGAGCTCCTCGACCGCGTAGTGCTCGAGGTGGGCGGCGAAGCCGAACCGGTCGCGCAACGGGGAGGAGATCAGCCCGGTGCGGGTGGTCGCCCCGACCAGGGTGAAGCGGGGCAGGTCGAGCCGGATCGACCGTGCGCCGGGCCCCTTGCCGACCACGATGTCGAGCTGGAAGTCCTCCATCGCCGGGTAGAGGACCTCCTCCACGGTCCGGGGCAGGCGGTGGACCTCGTCCAGGAACAGCACGTCGCCCGGCTCCAGCCCGGTCAGGATCGCGGCGAGGTCGCCGGGCCGCTCGATCGCCGGTCCGGAGGTGGCACGGAAGCTCGCGCCGACCTCAGCGGCCACGATGGCGGCCAGGGTGGTCTTGCCGAGCCCGGGGGGACCCGACAGCAGGACGTGGTCGGCGGCCTGGCCGCGCTGGCGGGCACCCACCAGGACCAGCTCGAGCTGGCGCCGGACCCGGTCCTGCCCGATGAACTCCTCCAGGCGTGCGGGACGCAGGCTGGCATCGAGGTGGTCCTCCCCGGACCGGGCCTCGGGGCCGAGCAGCTCGCGGTCCGGTCCGCTCATCGGCCGCCCGCTCCCCCGAGGTGGCGCAGCGCCGCGCGCAGGAGCGTGGCCGTGTCCGCCACCTCGACGTCGGCGACCGCACCCAGCGCCGCGGTCACCTCAGCGGCGGAGTAGCCGAGCGCGAGCAGGGCGTCACGGACCTCGGCGGCGAGGTCCTCGCCTGCGACCGGGGTGCCGCCGGTGGCCGCCGGGCCCGCCAGCACCGGCACGGCACCGACCTTGTCCTTCAGCTCCAGCACGAGCCGCTTGGCGAGCTTGGGGCCCACCCCGGGGATGGCCGTCAGGGTGGTCGCGTCCTCCCCGGCCAGGGCCGTGCGCAGCACCTCGGGGCGGTGGGTGGCCAGGGCCGCGAGCGCCAGCTTGGGGCCGACCCCGGCCGCGGTCAGCAGCAGCTCGAACAGCCGCAGCTCGGGCTCGCTGCCGAAGCCGTACAGGGTCATGGACTCCTCGCGGACCTGCAGGGAGGTGTGCAGGGTCAGCGGCTCGCCCCGGGGCGGGACGTCGGTGCCGGGGGTGATATGGACCAGGTAGCCGACCCCGTGGACGTCCACGACCACGCCGGTCGTCGTCCGCTCGACCACGCTGCCGGACAGCCGGGCGATCATCGGCGTGACCCGCCGGCGGGGGGCAGCAGCCCGCGCGCCGCCAGGTGGGCCTCCCAGCCGCCGCGAGACTGTCGTACCGCGGCACCGGCCGCCGCCTGGAGCTCGGTCGCGGCGGGCGTCCCGGCGACCACCGCGGCGAGGCGGCCGCGGGCGAGGTGGGTGAGCGCGACGGCCAGGGCGTCCGCGACGTCGGCGGGCCGGGGTACGCCCGCCAGCCGGAGCTGCGCGGTGACGAGCCGGGCGACCGCGTCCTTGTCGGCGTCGCCAGCGCCGGCCACGGTCAGCTTCACGTCGCTCGGGCTGTAGGACGCCACCGGCACGCCCGCGCGTGCCGCCGCGAGCAGCGCGACCCCGGCGGCCTGACCGGTGGCCATGGCGGTGCGCACGTTCGAGGAGAACAGGACCCGCTCCACCGCGACGGCGTCCGGCCGGTGGTCGTCGATCGTGGCGACGATCGCGTCGTGGATCGCGAGCAGGCGCTGCTCGAGGGGACGCTCGCGGTCGGTGCGCACGCAGTCCTGGTGGACGAGCTCGGGCCGGCTGACGGGGCCACGCACCAGGCCGAGCCCGCAGCGGGTCAGGCCGGGGTCGATCCCCAGCACGACGACCGGTGCGGACACGGCGGCTCCGAGCACCTCGAGGACGAACAGGCGTTCGCAGACCCTACCACCGTCCCCGCCTGTCGCCGCGCAGCCGTCACCGGACCGGAACTCACGCCTCCAGCGCGTCCAGCAGCTCCGCGTCGATGTCGTAGTTGGCGTAGACCTCCTGGACGTCGTCGTTGTCGTCCAGGGCGTCGAGCAGACGCAGGACCTTGGCGGCCTCACCCTCGTCGGTGATCGGCACGGTGGTCGTCGGCACCATGGTGGAGCCGGCGTCCAGCACCCGGTGGCCCGCCTCCTCCAGCGCCGAGCGCAGCCCGATGACGTCCGTCGGCTCGCACCAGGCGGTGAAGACGTCACCGTCGCGCTCCAGATCCTCCATGCCGGCCTCGAGCCCGACCAGCAGCAGCTCGTCCTCGTCCGCACCGGCCGCCTCGATGACGACCTGGCCGCGACGGGTGAAGAGGAACGACACGCTGCCGGGCTCCGCGAGGCTGCCACCGGCGCGGGTGAAGGCGCTGCGCACGTCGGAGGCGGCCCGGTTGCGGTTGTCGGTCAGCACGTCCACGAGCACCGCGATCCCGCCGGGCGCGTAGCCCTCGTAGGTGGCGGTCTCGTAGGCCGCCGCACCGTCGAGCTCCCCGGCACCGCGCTTGCAGGCCCGTTCGATGTTGTCCTTGGGCACATCGGCGTCGCGGGCCTTCTGGACCGCGAGCGCCAGCGACGGGCTGCCCTCGGGGTCGGCGCTGCCGGCCTCCCGGGCGGCGGACTCGATGGCGCGGATCAGCTTCGCGAACTGCTTGCCGCGCTTCTTGTCCTGGGCCGCCTTGCGGTGCTTGATGTTGGCCCACTTGCTGTGACCCGCCACGGGGGCCTCCTTGCAGGTGCGATGGGCGGCGCATGGTAGCCGCGGCGGTCCGCGGCCCCCCGGGTACGGGTCAGGGCCGGATGGCCGCGTAGCCGCGGGCGATGACCTCCGCCACCGCGGTGCGCGTGGGCTCGTCGCAGAAGGCCGCCTGCAGGGCCTCGTCGGTGAGCTCCTCGAGGTCCTCGAGCCCCCACCCGAAGGCCTCGACGCCCCCGCGCAGCTCGTCGGTCAGGGTGACCCCGCTCATCAGCCGGTTGTCGGTGGAGAGGGTGACCGGGAAGCCGGCGCTGCGCAGCCGCTGGACGGGATGGTCGGCGTAGCTCGGGGCGACCCCGGTGTGCAGGTTCGAGGTGGGACAGACCTCCAGGGTGATGCCCTCCTCCAGCACCCGCCGGGCGATCGCGCCCGGGGTGCCGTCGGCACCGAGATCCTCGACCACGCGCACGCCGTGCCCGAGCCGCTCCGCCCCCTGGTCGAGGGCGTCGGCGATCGAGGCCGGGCCGTCGGCCTCCCCGGCGTGCAGGGTGACGTGCAGCCCGGCGGCCCGGGCGGCGGCGAGCGCCGACGCGTGCCGGGCGGCGGGGTACCCGAGCTCCGGGCCCGCCAGGTCCACCCCGACCACCGGCAGCCCCCGGTCGCGCGCACGGATCGCCGCGGCGACGACCTCGTCGGCGCGGTCACCGTTGCGCATGGCACAGACCAGCATCCTGAGCTCGATCGTGGCCGGCGCCGCGGCGAAGCCGGCCGCCCACGCGTCCAGCACCTCATCCAGCGTGCACCCGCCGCTGGTCGACAGCTCCGGGGCGTAGCGGACCTCGGCGTAGACGACCCCGTCGGCGTCGAGGTCCTCGCCGCACTCCCGCGCGACCCGTGCCAGCGCCGCGGGCGTCTGCAGCACGGCGACGGTGTGCGCGAAAGCCTCCAGGTAGCGGGCGAGGTCGACCCCCCGGCCGCCCTGGAAGAACCACGCCGCCAGGGTCGCGTCGTCCACCGCCGGGAGCGCGTGGTCGACCTCGGCGGCCAGCTCCCGCACCGTCGTCGGCCGGAGTCCACCGTCGAGGTGGTCGTGCAGCAGCACCTTGGGTGCGCGGCGCACCAGGTCCTCGGTCAGCTCCATCCGGGCTCCCTCCGGGATCGTTCCAGCCTGCCAGGGTCCAGCGGCCGCGCAGCGGCGGACGGCGGACCTGCCCCGAGCCGCGTCAGTCCGGTCCGGCGACGCCGTGGGGCGGCTCGCCGCGCCGGGGGGCCGGATGCGGTCCCCCGAGCTCCTCGTCGAGCTGCGGGAAGGGCTCGTTCTCGACCAGGTCCGCCGCCTCGGGATCGAAGCTCGGCTCACGCCGCACGGGCTGCACCGCGGAGGACGGGAAGCGCTCCAGCGGCCCGGTCCGGTCGGCGTCCCAGCTGCCGAAGGTCAGCGGGGTCTGCAGGTACAGGGCGACCAGCCGGGCGGTCGCCAGCAGCGAGTCGAGGTGGGTGCGCTCATGGCCGTGGGTGGCGTCGACCCCGAACCCGACCAGGGCGGCCCGGGTCTCCGCGCCGGCTTCGATCGCGGCCGCGACGTCCGAGCGGTAGAAGTGGAACACGTCCCGGTGCATCTCGAGGCCGTGCGCCCGCCCGAGCGCATCCAACCGGCGCACCAGGTGGTAGTCGAAGGGTCCCGACAGGTCCTGCATCGCGATCGTGACCCCGGTCTCGGTCGAGGCCTGGTTCGGTGCGACCACGGCGGAGTCGATCGAGACCATCTCGGCGACGTCGTTGGCCAGCCCGCTGGAGGCGCCGTGGCCGACCTCCTCGGAGATGGTGATGAGCAGGTGCGCCCCCACCTCCAGGCTGCAGCCGGCGTCCACCACCGCCTTGAAGGCGGCCAGGGCGGCGGCCACCCCGCCCTTGTCATCGAGGTGGCGGGAGGTGACGAACCCGGACCGGGTGATGACCGGGTAGGCGACCTGCGCGACGAAATCCCCCACCTGGATGCCGAGGTCGACCAGATCGGAGGCGGTCTGGACCTTCTCGTCCACCCGGACCTCGACGTGCTCCCAGCCGTGGGGGTGGGTGTCGATCGCGTCCCCGAACGCATGCCCGGAGGCCTTGGTCGGCAGGATCGTGCCGGTGTAGGTCCGATCGGGATCGTCGGTGAAGATGCTGACCCGGGTGCCCTCGGAGAAGCGCGAGCTGTGGGTCCCGACGGGCACGACCCTGAGCCGCCCGTTGTCCTTGAGCCGGCTGACCATCGCCCCGATCGTGTCGGTGTGGACGACCACGGCCCGGTCGAGGGTGGCGTCGTCGCTGGTACCCGGCAGGCGGGCGTCGAGCGCCCCGCGACGGGTCAGCTCGAACGCCAGGCCGATCTCCTTCAGCCGCTCGCCGACGTGCTGCATGATCACGTCGGTCCGGCCGGTCGGGCTCGGGATCCGCAGCAGCTCGAGCAGGACCTCCTGCATCCAGGCGGTGTCGATCGTGAGGTCGGTCACGGGCGGGGGTGGTGGCGTCATGGCCGCGACGCTAGCGCGTCCTCGGGAGCGCCCGGAGCTCCCGTCCGCGGGTCACCACCGTCGCGGCGGGCACCTGGCCGGCGAGCGTGGCGACGACCTCGGCGGGAGCGTCACCGTCGGCGACGGCCACCGGGAAGCGGACCTGCTGCGGGTCGTAGATCCCGGTGCCGACGTCGAGGTGGTGCACCCCCGCCAGCCGGTGCAGCACGTGGTCGAGGCGGCCGGCGTCCGCGAGGGGGGCCGCGACCTCGAGCAGGACGACCTCGTGGCGGATGAGGCGGGTCGCGACCGCGACCGCGTCGGACAGCGTGCCGCCGTAGGCCCGCACGAGTCCGCCGGCACCGAGCAGGGTGCCCCCGAACCAGCGGGTCACCACCGCGACGACATCCGTCAGCCCGGCCCCGACCAGGACCGACAGCATCGGGGCGCCGGCGGTCCCGGCCGGCTCGCCGTCGTCGCTCGAGCGGTGCCGCTGCCCGTCGGGACCGAGGACCATCGCGCTGGCGTGGTGGCGGGCGTCGTGCCAGCGGGCACGCGCCGCCGCCAGCAGCTGGTTCGCCTCGTCCTCGTCCGCGACCGGGTGCAGCGTGGCCAGGAACCGGGACCGCTCGACCTCACGCTCGGCGGTGACGGGCGCGGCGATGGTGTCGAGCGGGTGGAACGGCACGGCGCACCTCCGCGACGGGACCGGCGGCCGTGCGACCCTACGCGGCCGCGTGCTCCGGTGAGGAGGCCGGTACCGTCCGGGGCCCGACGGCGATGGCGAGCAGGCGATGCAGGACAACGGCGAGGCCACGGACCGTCCGGCCTGCTACCTGCATCCGGACCGCCCCGCCCTGCTGCGCTGCTCGCGCTGCGAGCGGCCGATCTGCGCGGACGACGCCATCGAGGCCCCGGTCGGCTACCAGTGTCCGCCCTGCGCCGAAGGTGGGCAGCCGGTCCGGCGCATGGTCGATGTCGTCCAGCACGCCCCCGCGACCCGGGTGCTGGTCGGGATCATCGCGGTGCTGTTCCTCGTGACCTCGCTCGACGTGACCGTGACACGGCTGCTCGGCCTGGTGCCGCTGGCGGTGACCGCCGGCGGCGTCGAGGTGCTGCGGGCCGTCACCGACGTCATCCCCTTGACCGGGCTCGGCGCCAGCGTCGGCGAGCCGTGGCGGCTGCTCACCAGCGGCTTCCTGCACGCCAACCTGATGCACGTGGGCTTCAACGGCCTGCTGCTGTGGCAGCTCGGCCACCTGCTCGAACCGCTGCTCGGCCGCGGCCGTTTCCTGGCGCTGTACGCGGCCGGCCTGGCCGGCGGCAGCCTCGGGGTGATGCTGGTGTCCTGGATCTCCACCGTGGCCGGGCTGTCCGGCATCGAGCTGGCCATGCGGGTGCTGGGGGGCAACCCGTTCCAGACCACGATCGGGGCCTCCGGCGCGGTCTTCGGCCTGATGGGCGCGGCGATGGTCGTCCTGCGCTCCCGGGGCATCAACCCGTGGCGGACCTCGATCGGCACCCTCGTCGCGCTGAACCTCGTGTTGACCTTCGCGATCACCGCCATCTCCGTCGGCGGGCACGTCGGTGGGCTGCTGGCGGGCGCCCTGGCCGGGAAGCTCCTGATGGTCGAGCGCACGCAGGCCGCGGCCCGTCGCAACCTCGTCATCGGGCTGGCCATCGCGATGCTGCTGGCGTCAGTCGCCCTCGGTGCCCTGCTGGTGTGGACCATCACCGCGTGACGGCGGCTCGTGGCTGCCGGTCGGCCGGTGGTCCACACCGCCGCCGGGCCGCCAGCCCCGGGGCAGCGGCCGGGTACCCGGGAAGAGCAGGTCCACGAAGCGCTCCGCGGTCGGCTGCGGTTCGTGGTTCGCGAGACCGGGGCGCTCGTTCGCCTCGATGAACACGTGCTCCGGCCGGGTCACGTCCGGGACGAGCAGGTCGAGCCCGACCACCGGGATGTCGAGCACCTCGCTCGCCCGGACCGCGGCCGCGGCGAGCTCGGGATGCAGCCCCTCGGTCACGTCGTGGATCGTGCCGCCGGTGTGCAGGTTGGCGGTCCGCCGTACCGTGAGCTCGACCCCGGCCGGCAGCACGTCCTCCAGGTCGTGGCCGGCGTCCTCGACGGTGCGGGTGGTCTCCTCGTCGAGCGGGATCGTGGACTCCCCCCCGGTGGCCGCCGCACGACGCCGCGAGGTCGCGGCGATGAGCTCGGCGATGGTGTGCCGCCCGGTCCCGGTCACCCGGGCCGGCAGCCGGATGGCGGCGGCAACGACCTCGTGGTCGATCACCACGATCCTGAGATCGTCGCCGGGCACGAACCGCTCCAGCACCACGTCGGGACAGAACCGCTCCGCCAGGGCGATGGCGTGGACCAGCTCCTCCTCGCTGCGGATGCCGACGCTGATGCCCTGGCCCTGCTCGCCGCGGGCCGGCTTGACCACGATCTGGCCGTGCTCGGCCAGGAAGGCCAGATCCTCACCGTCGTGGGTGGCGAGCCGCCCGGCCGGGACCTCGAGGCCGGCGTCGGCCAGCAGGCGGCGCGTCAGCCGCTTGTCGTCGCAGCGGCTCATCGCGACCGCCGTGGTCAGCTCCGACAGCGACTCCCGCGTGTGCACGACACGACCGCCGTGCGACAGCTTCAGCAGACCGGACTCCGCATCGGTCACCTGGACGGTGATCCCGCGCCGCAGCGCCTCGTCCGCCAGCAGGCGCGCGTACGGGTTGAGGTCGGCGATGGCCTCGGCCGGCGCGGCGGCGAACAGCCGCTCGTTGATGGGGTTCTTGCGCTTGACGGCGAACACGGGCACCCGCACGAACCCCAGCTGCTCGTACAGCCGGATGGCGGGCTGGTTGTCGTGGACGACGGACAGGTCGAGGTAGCTGCGGCTACGGCCCTGGTAGCGCTCGGCCAGGGTCCGCACCAGCGCGCGCCCCACCCCCGGGCGGGTCGTCTGCGGGTCGACCGCCAGGCACCACAGGCTGGTGCCGCCCTCCGGGTCGTCGAACGCGACGGTGTGGTCCACGCCCGTCACGGTGCCGATGACCGCGCCGGTCCGCTGGTCCTCGGCGACGAGGTAGGTGAAGGTCTGGGTCAGCTGGTTGCGCCACAGCACCTCGGTGGGTGCGGTGACCATGCCCGTCTCCGCGTAGATGCGGTTGACGGCGTCCGCATCGGCGGCGCTGGCCATCTTGCGGACCACGATGCCCCGGACGGGATCGCGGTCGCCCCGCAGGGTGTGGAGCCACAGCCGGTAGGTGTGGCTCGGGTCGATGAACAGCTCCTGCGGAGCCTTCGCGACCGCGACGTGGGGTTCCCGCACGTACATGCAGATGTCGCGCCGCCCCGGCTCCTCCCGGGCCACCTCGGCGATGAGGCGCTCGTGGTCGGCGAAGGTCTGGCCGAACAGCAGCCGGCCCCAGCCGCACTCGAGCACCACGTCCGGCCGAACCCGCCGTGCCGCCGGCTCGCCCTGGTCCTCCCAGGGACGGGTGGACAGGGTCTGCTCCCGGTCCGTGACCGGGGCCCGCCGGGGCGAGCGCTGGCGGCGGGACTCGCGGTCCTCGGGCGTCGCGGGCATGGCAGCCTCCTGGTGGTCGACGCCGGTGGGCGTCAGGGCGCGACGTCGTGGGCCTGGAGCCACAGCTCCAGCAGCCCGAGCTGCCACAGCTTGTTCCCGCGCAGCTGCGTCAGCTCCGCGTTCGGCTCGGCCAGCAGGCGGTCAACGTAGGCCTCCTCGAACAGGCCGCGTGCGCGGGCCTCGGGAGCGTGCAACGCGTCGCGGACCAGGTCCAGGTACGGGCCCTGGAGGTGGGTGAGCGCCGGGACCGGGAAGTAGCCCTTGGGGCGGTCGATCACCCCCGCCGGGATGACCCGTCGGGCGGCCTCCTTGAGGACCCCCTTGCCCTCCTGCGCCAGCTTGAGCTCCGGCGGCACGCGGGCCGCGACCTCCAGGACCTCATGGTCGAGGAAGGGCACCCGGGCCTCCAGCCCGGCGGCCATGGTCATGTTGTCGACCCGCTTGACGGGGTCGTCGACCAGCATGATCTGCGAGTCGAGGCGCAGCGCCATGTCCGTGGCGGTCTGCGCCCCGTCGCGGGCGAAGTGGCGCTCCACGAAGGCACGGGACACGTCCTCCTCGACCCGGTGCTCGGGCCGCAGCAGGTCCGCCATCTCCGCGTGCGGGCGGTCGAAGAACGCGGCGTGGTAGGCGTCCACGGCACGGGCGACCAGCGCCTCGCGGGGGGCCCCGGGTCCGAGCTCGTCGGTCAACCGCTGCATCGGGGGGTACCAGTGGTAGCCGGCGAACACCTCGTCGGCGCCCTGCCCGGACTGGACCACCTTGACGTGCTTGGCGACCTCCTGGGAGAGCAGGAAGAAGGCGACCGCGTCGTGGCTGACCATCGGCTCGCTCATGGCCTGCACCGCGCCGGACAGGGCCGGGAGCATGCGATCGGTGCCGATGCGGATCTGGTGGTGGTCGGTGGCGAACTCCCGGGCGATGATGTCGGAGTAGCGGAACTCGTCACCCTCGCGCCCACCGACCGCCTCGAAGCCGATCGAGAACGTGCTGAGGTCGCGCTGGCCGGCCTCCGCCAGCAGCCCCACGACCAGCGAGGAGTCCAGCCCCCCGGACAGCAGCACCCCGACGGGCACGTCCGCCACGGTGCGCCAGTGGACCGCGGAGCGCATGGCCTCAAGGACCGCGTCCTCCCAGTCACGCGCGGACCAGTCCGCCCGGTCGGGGTCGCGGGTGAAGTCCGGGCGCCAGAACTCGGTGTCGGTGACCGTGCCGTCGGGCTCGATGACCCGGGTGGTGGCGGGCGGGAGCTTGCGGACCCCCTGCAGGATCGTGTGCGGGGCCGGGACCACGGCGTGGAAGCTGAGGTAGTGGTGCAGCGCGACCGGGTCGATGGAGGTGTCGATGCCCCCGCCGGCGACCAGCGCCGGGAGGGTGGAGGCGAAGCGCAGCCGGCCCGGGGTCTCGGCCAGGTAGAGCGGCTTGATCCCGAACCGGTCCCGTGCCAGGAAGGTCCGACCGGTGTCCCGCTCGTGCAGCACGAACGCGAACATGCCCTGGAGCCGCTCGACGAACCGGTCGCCCCAGGCGTGGTAGGCCTTGAGCACCACCTCGGTGTCGGAGGTGGAGAAGAACCGGTAGCCCCGCTCGGCCTGGAGCTCCGCGCGCAGCTCCTGGTAGTTGTAGATGCAGCCGTTGAACGCGATCGTGAGGCCGAGGTCGGGGTCGTGCATGGGCTGGTTCCCGCACGCGGTCAGGTCGATGATGCTCAACCGCCGGTGGCCGAGCGCCAACGGACCGGCAGCCCACAGGCCCTCGCCGTCCGGGCCGCGGTCGGACATCGTCGCGGTCATACGGGTCACCGCCCCCACGTCCGGGGAGGTGCCGTCGAGCCGGAGCTCACCACTGAAGCCGCACATGTCCGCATCCCTTCGCCGAAGGCCTAGGGAAGGGGGCCGGCGGCGTAGGCTCAAGCCGCAGGCACCGTCCGTTCGGCCCGCGGGTCGCTCCCGGTCCGAGCGACGGGCCCGCCCCCGCCACCCGCTCCCCGAGGGACCCATGGCCTCGTTCCACCTCGTCGACGCCTTCACCGACGTGGCCTTCCGTGGCAACCCGGCCGGCGTCGTGGTGCTGGACGGCGGCCCGGTCGACGAGCCATGGGCCCAGCGCGTCGCCGACGAGGTCGGCGCCTCCGAGACCGCGTTCGTGCACCCCGACGACGACGGCTGGCGGCTGCGCTGGTGGACCCCGACCACCGAGGTCGACCTGTGCGGGCACGCCACGCTGGCCACGGCCCACATCCTGGCGGCCACGGGGCAGGCCGACCAGGAGGCGCCCCTGGCGTTCCGGACCCGCTCCGGAACCCTGACCACCACGCGCGGGGCCGATGGGCGCCTCTGGCTCGACCTGCCGGCCTGGCCGGTGGCCGAGCATCCCGAGCCCGCGGCCCTGGCCCGGCTGCTGGCCGGCGTCGAGGGGAGCTACCTGGGCCGGACGCGGGTGGCCCAGGCCAACGACGTGGTCGAGGTGGCCGATGTCCGCACGCTGGTGGCGTGGCGACCGGACCCGGCCGACGTCGTCGCGCTGGGCGCCGGTGGGCTGATCGTCACCGCGCCGGGCGAGCACGCGGACGTGGCGATGCGCTACCTCGCCCCCGCACTGGGCGTGGACGAGGACCCCGCGACGGGGTCCGCGGCGTGCACGGTGGCCCCACTGTGGGCCGACCGGCTCGGCCGGGCCACGCTCACGATCGAGCAGCGGTCCGCCCGCGGCGGCGCGCTGGCCTGCCGGGTGGACGGCGGCCGCGTCCACGTCGGCGGCCACGCCGTGACGACGATCAGCGGACGGCTGCAGGTCTGACCGCAGCCGCCGGGGGCGCTCAGGCCAGCACGTCCAGGTCGAGCTCCAGCCCCACCACCCAGTTGGGGGCGTCCACCACCTCGATGATGCGGAGGTCGCCGGCCACCGAGCACAGCGCGTAGGCGTCCACCGGAGCGACCCCGTGGCGGCCGAGCAGCTCGATCATGGCGCGGGTGGCGTCACGCGCCCCGGCGTGCAGGTCCGGCCCGACGCCCATCGTCAGCCGTCGGTGCGGGCCGGTCGGCGTCGCGGGTGCCACCTCGGCCGGCAGCTCGAGCTGCGGTGCGTCGAGGGCGTGGTCGCGGCGCAGGTCGACACGGATCCGGGCCGTGGCGGTGGTCTCCACCGCGGTCCCGCAGACCTCCCCGTCCCCCTGCGCGGCGTGCGGGTCCCCGGCGGACAGCCACGCGCCAGCCACCTCGACCGGCAGGAGCAGGGTCGCGCCGGGCCGCACGTCGCGGCAGTCGAGGTTGCCGCCGACGCGACGCGGCGGGATGACGCTGAGCGGGCCGTCCTCGGCGGGCGCCACCCCGACGGTGCCGAGGAACGGCCGGCGGGGCAGGTGGGCGAGATCCCCGAAGCGGACCCCGTCAGCGTCGATCGACGACACGACCAGGTGCGGCGCGGGGAAGTCCTCGGCCAGGAGGCCGAAGCCGGGGATGACCGCGGTCCACCCGACCTCGCCGACCTCGATCTGCTCGACGGTCAGCGCCACGGTGTCGCCTGGCGCGGCGCCCACGACCTCGAGCGGACCCGTGAGCGGGTTGGCGGCCGTGAGGTCGAGCCGCGCGACGTCCGTCGCGGTCGCCCCGGCGGTCAGCTGACCACCGAAGGCGTCCTGGAGCACGAGCTCCACGACCTCGCCGGGTGCGACCTCGAGGGCGGCGGGCAGCGCGCGGTCCCACCCCAGGTGGTGGTGGTCGCGGTGGTGCAGGGTGCGCATCGGGGGCCTCCAGGGCTCGGGCAGCGAGCGCCGCGACCGTAGCGGGCCGGTGCCACGGCCCGACCGGGTCACCGGGCCGTCGACGGGCCGCTCGTGGTCCGGCTGCCGAGGCGCCCCTCGGTACGCTCCGGCCGTGCGCCATCCCCTGCTCCGACCCGCTGCCATCGTCTCCCACCTGCTGGTGCTGGCGGTGGTGGTCGCCTGCGTCGCGCTCGGGCAGTGGCAGCTCGACCGGCTGCAGTTCGTCCGGAGCGAGAACGCCCGGGCGGTCGAACGCATGGCCGAGCCGGCGGTCCCCCTCGCCGAGGTGGCGGACCCCCTCGAGCCCGCCGCCACCGAGGTGGACGCGCTCGAGTTCCGTCGGGTCGAGGTCACGGGGACCTACCGGCCGGACGAGGAGGTCCTGCAGCGCAACCGCCGCTACCGCAACCAGACGGGCTTCCACGTGCTGACCCCGCTGGAGCTGGACGGTGGGGGCGTCGTGCTGGTCCGCCGCGGCTGGGTGCCCGCGATGCTGGACGAGCCACCGGTGGCCGAGGCGCCGCCGCCCGCCGGGGCGACCACGGTCGTCGGGGTCCTGGAACGCCCGGTCCCCCAGCCTGGCTTCGGCCCGACCGACCCGGACGACGGCCGGCTGGCGCGGGTCTTCCACACCGACACCGCCCGGCTCGACCGCCAGGTCGACGGTGCGCTGTTCCCGATGGTGCTGCGCATCGACGCCGAGCTCGACAACCCCACCGAGGACCAGCTGCCCTTCCCCGCCGGCCCGCCGGAGCTCGAGGAGGGCAGCCACCTCTCCTACACGATCCAGTGGCACATCTTCGCTGTCCTGGCGGCCGTGACCTACGTCGCGTGGTGGTGGCGTCGACTCCGGCGCGACGACACGGCCCCGAGCGACCGGCACACCCCCGAGCCAGCGGCGAGCGCCCCGGGTCAGGACCGTCCGGCCCCCCGTGCAGGGACCATCCGCACTTGAGCCACCCCCCGACCGGGTGCAGGCTCGACGCGGCTGGGTCTGGCGGCACAGCGGGAGGCTCTGATGGGCGAGGACCGTGTCCACGACGTCCTGATCATCGGCGGCGGCGCGGTGGGGGCCACGCTTGCCCGCGCGCTGTCCCGCTTCCACCTCGACGTCGCGCTGCTGGAGTCGCAGGCCGAGGTGGCCTTCGGGGTGTCGAAGGCCAACAGCGGCATCGTGCACTCCGCCATGCACGCCTCGCTGGAGACGCTCAAGGGTCGGCTCGAGTGGCCCGGCAACCAGGGCTGGCGCAGGCTCCACGAGGAGCTCGGCTTCGGGCTCAACCCGGTCGGTGAGGTGCTCGTCGCCCTCGACGACGAGCAGCTGGCCCGCATCGAGCAGATCCGCCAGCAGGGCGTCGCCAAGGGGGTTCCCGGCACCCAACCCTGGTCCGCGGCCCAGACCCTCGACGCCCAGCCGAACCTGACCCGCGACATCGTCGGCGCCGTCTGGGCCCCGACGGCGTGCGTGTTCAACCCCTACGAGGCGGTGATGCTCGTCGCCGACGTGGCCCGGCGCAACGGGGTCACCATCGCCGAGGAGCAGCAGGTCGTCGCCATCGACCCGCCGGATCCCGAGGACCCGGACGCGCCGCTGGTGGTACGCACCGCCACGGACCTCTGGCGCGGCCGCTACGTGGTGAACGCCGCCGGGCTGTTCGCGGACGACATCGCCGAGCTGGCCGGGGTGCGCGACTTCGAGATCCTGCCCCGCAAGGGCGAGGAGTACCTGCTCGACAAGCGCCTGCAGGGGATCGTGACCAGCATCATCTTCCCCTGTCCCTCGCCGGTGTCCAAGGGCACGCTCGTCAACCCGACCGTGGACGGCACCATCATGGTCGGCCCCACCGCCACCACCGTGGACGACAAGTTCGACACCACCACCACCGAGGAAGGCGCCCGGCAGGTCTTCACCAACGCCCGCAAGCTCGTGCCCGCGATCAGCGAGCGCGACATCATCGCGGAGTTCGCGGGGCTGCGGCCGGTGTCCAACACCGAGGACTTCATCGTCGGCCCCACCGAGCGACGCGGCTTCATCAACGCCGCCGGCATCCAGTCCCCCGGGCTGACCGGTGCCCCCGCGCTGGCCGAGATGCTGGTGGACATCCTCGCCGACGAGGGGCTGGAGCTCGAGGAGAAGGCGTCCTGGGACCCGACCGCACCCCACCCGGTCAAGTTCGCCCAGCTGTCCTCGGACGAGCAGCAGGCGCTGGCCCGTTCCGACCCCCGCTACGCCCAGCTGATCTGCCGCTGCGAGATCATCACCGAGGCGGAGATCCGCGACGCGCTCGACCGGGGCGCGCACACCCTCGACGGGCTGAAGTTCCGGACCCGCGCCGGGATGGGCCGCTGCCAGGGAGGGTTCTGCACCTGGCGCTGCATGGAGCTGCTCGCCGAGCACCAGGGCATCCCCATCACCGAGGTGACCAAGCGCGGCACGGGCTCGTGGATCGTCACCGACCGGGACGACCACCCGGTCTCGACCGCTCGCACGGGAGGTTGACGAGGTGCCCATCACCGCGGAACCACGCCACCTGCTGAGCCGCTACGACGTCACGATCGTCGGTGCCGGACCCGCCGGGCTCGCCGCCGCCGTCGGCGCCCGCGACCAGGGGGCCGAGCGCATCCTGATCGTGGACCGTGACCCCGCTCCGGGCGGGATCCTGCTGCAGTGCATCCACGCCGGCTTCGGACTGCACACCTTCAAGAAGGACGTGACCGGCCCCGAGTACGCCCACCTCGCCCTCGAGCAGGTCGTCGAGCGGGACGTGGACGTGCTGACCGACGCCTACGTCACCGACGTCACCCGCGACAAGCGCGTCAAGCTGATGTCGCCGAAGACCGGGGTGGTCACCCTCGACACCGGCACGCTGGTGATCGGGACCGGTGCCCGGGAGCGGACCCGGGCGCAGATCAAGATCCCCGGCCAGCGCCCCGCCGGGGTGATGACCGCCGGGCTCGCGCAGAAGATGGTCAACCTGCACGGCTACCTGCCGGGCAAGCGGACCGTGATCCTGGGCTCCGGCGACATCGGGCTGATCATGGCCCGTCGGCTCACCCTGGAGGGCGTGGAGGTGCTCGGCGTGTTCGAGCTGCTCCCGTACGCCTCCGGGCTGGGGCGCAACGTGGTCCAGTGCCTGGACGACTTCGGCATCCCGCTGCACCTGGCCACCACCGTGGTGGACATCAAGGGGCATCAGCGCATCGAGGGGGTCACCGTCGCGCCCGTCGACGACGACCGCCAGCCGATCATGGAGAAGGCCTGGGACGTCGACTGCGACACCCTGCTGCTCTCGATCGGCCTGATCCCCGACGCGGAGCTGGCACGGCAGCTGGACCTGCGCATGGACCCGCGCACCGGCGGCCCGGTGGTCTCGAGCACGATGGAGACCTCGATGCCCGGGGTGTTCGCCGCCGGCAACAACCTGCACATCAACGACCTCGCGGACTGGGTCAGCCAGGAGGCCACCGTGGCCGGCCAGGCCGCGGCGGACGTCGCGCTCGGCCGCCACCGGTTCCGCGAGGACGTGACGGTCACGCCCGGCATCAACGTCGGCTACGTCGTCCCCCACACCCTGTCCACGGAACACGCCCAGACCCTGTCGTTCCGGGTCAAGGAACCCATCTACGGCGACACGATCCTGCGGCTCGGCGACGCCCACCGGCGCAAGGTCCGGGCCGTGGTGCCCCCGGAGATGGTCACGATCAAGGTCGGACCGAAGATGCTCGAGGGGTTCGCCGGCGACACCCTGCGGGTCGACGCCTTCCCCGCCGAGGAGGAGGACGCGTCATGAGCGATCGCGCGACGACCACCCACGGCGAGCACGAGCTCTACGAGTACCTCTGCACCAGCTGTCCCCTGGGCTGTCGGCTCGAGGTCGACGTGGTCGACGGGGACGTGATCGAGGTGCGTGGCAACACCTGCAAGAAGGGGGTGCGCTACGGCAAGCAGGAGCACCTCGACCCGCGACGGGAGGTCTCCACGACCATGTGGCTGGCCGGCGGGCCGCTCGAACGGCTGCCGGTGCGTGCGTCCCAGGCGGTCCCGAAGCCGAAGGTCAGGGCGTTCGTCGCCGCGCTGGGCGGCGTGATCGTGGAGGCGCCGGTCGCCTTCGGCCAGGTGCTGGTCAGCGACGTCGCCGGCACCGGCATCGACGTGATCGCGACCCGCGAGGTGGACCGGGTGGAGGAACCGGCGCTGGTGCCCGGCTGACGCTCACGCGTCGGTGCCCCCGAACAGCGCCTCGGTCCCCGAGGCGTCCATCGCCCGGCTGAGGCGCTCGATCGCGTGCACGTAGGCGGCGGTCCTGAGCCGCAGCTCCCGGTCGTCGGCGAGCTGGACCACGGCCAGGGTCTCCGTGCGCATGCGCTCCTCGAGGCGGGTCGCCACCTGCTCGGCCGTCCAACGGTCACCGGTGCGGTTCGCGATCCACTCGAACCAGCTCACCGTCACCCCACCGGCGTTGACGAGGATGTCGGGGACCACCTCGATGCCGGCGTCATCCAGCGCGCGGTCGCCCGCCGCGGTGACGGGGCCGTTGGCGACCTCGACGACGACCCGGGCGCGGACCTCGTGGGCGTTGCCCTCGTGGATCGCGCCCTCCAGGGCCGCCGGGATCAGCGCGTCGACCTCGAGCCCGAGCAGCCGTTCACCGTCGGTGTGCGCACCGCTCGGCGGGTCCGCCAGCGAGCCGGTGGCCCGCTTGTGCTCGACGAGCGCCGGCACGTCCAGGCCGCCCTCGTCGATCACCGCTCCGGAGGAGTCGCTGACGGCCACGATGTGCCAGGCGGCCGCATCGAGGTGCCGGGCCAGCTGGGCCCCGGCGTTCCCGAACCCCTGGATGGCGGCCCGGGGATGGTCGATCCCGGCCAGCAGGCGCGGCTGCAGCTCGGTGAGGACGTGGAAGGCACCGTCGGCCGTGGCGCTGGTACGCCCCGGGATGCCCCCGAGGGCCAGCGGCTTGCCGGTGATGACCGCCGGATGGTGACCACGGCGGATCTTGGCGTACTCGTGGGCCATCCAGCCCATGACCAGCTCACCCGTGGCCACGTCCGGCGCCGGCACGTCGAGGTCGGGGCCGATCACGTCGACGATCGCCGCGAGGTAGCCGCGGGACAGCCGCTCCAGCTCGCTCGGGGACAGCTGCTTCGGGTCGACCGCGACCCCGCCCTTCCCGCCACCGAAGGGCAGGTCCAGCAGCGCCGTCTTGAAGGTCATCCAGAAGGCCAGGGTGGTGACCTCCTCGGCCGTGACGCCCGGGTGGAACCGGATGCCCCCCTTGGCCGGGCCCCGGGTGTCGTCGTAGCGCACCCGGTAGCCGGGGAAGGTCCTGAGCGACCCGTCGTCCATCCGGACCGGGATCGAGACCTTGAGCGAGGAGGCCGGCTGCCGGAGGCGCTCCCGGGCGTCGTCGGACAGCGCCGCGTGTGGCAGCGCCTCCTCGAAGCGGACGATGGCATCGCGCAGCAGGTCCTCGGTCACCCGTTCCTCCCCGATCGGTCTCGCCGCAGCTCTCAGCCGGCCGTCGGACGCACGAAACGGTAGTGGGACACGTGCCAGGTATCGCCGCCGTCGTAGGCGAACAGCTCCTCGCAGGCGATCGTGAACACGCGCCAGCGGTTGCGTGACGCCCGCGGCGAGATCGGCCCGCCGGCGTCCCGGAACAGCTGCAGCACCCGGTCCTGGTGGGCGTCGAGCTGGTCGAGCCAGGCCCGCAGGGTCCGGGCGTAGTGCCGACCGGAGACGGCCCAGCGGTCCTCGGCCGCGAGCCCCCGGACGCTCAGCAGCAGCAGGTCGTGGGAGGGCATCAGGCCACCGGTGAAGAAGTGCCGGGCCATCCAGTCGGCGTCCGACCCGGTCTCGAAGGGGTAGGCGTCGGACCGGTGCGCGAACACGTGCACGAACAGCTTGCCGCCGGGCCGGAGCCAGGTCGCGATGCGCTCGGTCAGCACCCGGTGGTTCCGGACGTGCTCGAACATCTCGACCGAGACCACCCGGTCGAAGGCGGCCTCGTGGACCAGCTCGGCGTACGCGCCGGGGCCACCGCCCTCCCCCGCCCCGGCGCCGAGCCGGTTGACGTCGCAGGTCAGGACGGTGACGTTGTCCAGGCCGCGCAGCGCCGCCTGCTTCTCGATGTGCTCGCGCTGGGTGGCCGAGTTGGACACCGCCGTGATGCTGGCCGTCGGGTAGTGCTCCGCCATCCACAGCGTGAGCGACCCCCAGCCACAGCCGAGCTCGAGGATGTCCTGCCCGTCGGCCAGCTCCGCGCGGTCCGCGGTGAGCGCGAGCATCGCCTCCTCGGCCTCGGCGAGGGTGGCGACCCCGATCGGCCACCAGGCCGAGGAGTACTTCAGTCGCGGGCCGAGCATCAGCTCGAACAGCTCCGTGGGGACCTCGTAGTGCTGCTCGTTGGCCTCGTCGGTGTCGATCGCGACCGGCGCGGCGGCGAGTGCCGCCAGCAGCGCACGCTGGCGCTGGCCGCGCTCCTCGACGCTGCCGGCGGTCACGGCGGCATGGCGACGCCGCAGGAGCCGACGGATCACCCGTCGCAGCACCGGATCGGGCAGGACGCCGCGGTCGATGACGGCGTCGATGGCACGGGCGGTCAGGCTCGGACGGCTCATGCGGTCGCCTCCCGGCTCGCGGCCTCGCGCTGGCGGGCGAGCAGGTCGACCCGGCGCGGGGGCAGGTCGGCCTCGCGTACCTCGGCGAGCTGCCGGCCGTACGGGTGGGTCCCGAGCGTCCCGTTCATCGGCCGGGTGAGCACGACCTGCAGGTCGCTGATGTAGCGCGCCAGGAACGCCCCTTCGCAGTAGGCCAGGTAGAACTCCCACATCCGGACGAAGCGGTCATCGAAGCCGAGCGCGTGGACCTGATCGACGTTGGCGAGGAACCGCTCGCGCCAGCGGCGCAGCGTCTCGGCGTAGTGCACCCCGATGTTGTCGACCTCCTCGACGTAGAGGTCACCGCTGCGCCCCATCGAGCCGCTCATCGCCTCCAGCGACGGCAGGTGCCCGCCGGGGAAGATGTAGCGCTGGATGAAGTCGGGCCGACGCTTGTAGTTCTCGTAGCGCTGCTCGGGGATCGTGATGACCTGCACGGCCGCCAGCCCGTCCGGCGCGAGCAGGCGGTCGATGGTGGCGAAGTAGGTGTCGAGGTAGCGGTGCCCGACGGCCTCCAGCATCTCGATCGAGACGATGCGGTCGTAGCGGCCGGTGACCTGGCGGTAGTCGATCAGCTCGATCGAGACGCGGTCCTCCAACCCCGCCTCGCGCACGCGTTCGCGGGCCAGCGCCGCCTGCTCCTCGCTGAGGGTGATGCCGGTCACGCGGCAGCCGTAGGTGGCGGCCGCGAAGATGGCGAAGCCCCCCCAGCCGCAGCCGATCTCCAGTACGTGGCAGTCGGCGTCGATGCGGGCCTTGTCCGCCAGCCGGCGGTACTTCGCCTCCTGCGCCTGCTCCAGGGAGTCGGTCGGTGACGAGAAGTAGGCGGCGGAGTAGGTCATCGTGTCGTCGAGGAACAGCTGGTACAGCCCGTTCGACAGGTCGTAGTGCGCCGCGATGTTGCGCTTGGACCGGCCGAGCCGGTTGGCGCGCAGCGCGTGGACGAGCTGGTCGCTCGCGATGTTCGCGAGCGCCGCCGGCGTGATCCGCTTCAGCGCCCGGCGGTTGGCGATCACGATCCGCACGAGCGAGACCAGGTCGGAGGAGGACCACTCCCCCTGCATGTAGGACTCCCCCACCCCGACGGTCGCGCCGTGCAGGAGCCGGGAGAAGAACCGCCAGTCGTGGACGTGGATCCGGGACCGCAGCTGGCTGTCGGCGGCGCCGAAGGTCCGTCGCCGCCCGTCCGGCAGGACGACCTCGATGGAGCCGACCACGAACTGCTCCAGCATCGAGGTGATGGTGTGCTGGGCACGGCGCTCGGCCGCGGTCGGGATGCGGACGATGTCGGGGGCGACCGGGCTCGGTAGGGGCTCGTGGTCCACGTCGACGCTCCTCACACGGGGTGGCTGCAGCGTGCAGCTGCTCAGGCGCTCGCGGCGGGTTCGGCGTCGCCGTCGGATGGGATGGGGTCGGCCGGCACGAACCGCCCCCGCACGAGCCCACCGACGGGGGGGGCGGGCTTGCGGTGGAAGCGGACCCGTCGCGCGGCCAGGCGCAGCGCCTGGAGGTGGATCAGGGCGACGGTGCGCAGCGGCAGCAGGGGGTTGCGCACCAGCGTGCGCGCCAGGCTGCGGGTGCTCAACGGGACCGGGCGGCCGGTCTGGGTGGCGTCGAAGACGCACCGCTGGCCGTCGAGCACCTCGATGTGGGCGGTCACCCGGTCGGCACGCAGCACGAAGGTGAACACGTACTCCAGGCCCTCGATCGGCAGGAAGGGGCTGACGTGGAAGCGCTTGGCGGCGCGGGCGCGGACGGTGCCCTCCCCCAGCGGCTCGAGCCGGTCGAGCAGGTACCAGAACGACTCCCCGAAGGTGTTGCGCACCTCGGCGACCACCAGCGCCAGCGACCCGTCCTCACGGTGGCAGAACCACCAGCTGACCGGGTCGAACACGTGCCCGAGCACCCGCAGGTTGGCGAGCACCAGGATGCGCCCGCCCGGCAGGGCCACGCCCTGCTGCGCGAGCCAGCGGGCCAGCTTCGCCTTGACGGGGGTGGCACCCGCACCGAGGTGGTCGCGGTCCCGGAAGCGCGCGAGCGCGACCTGCCGGTACCCGAACCCGTGCACGCGCCGCTCCAGCCGGTACAGCTCGTCCACGTCGAGCAGCGCGTGGAAGGTGCGGTAGCGGAAGACCCGTTCGACCTCGCGCCGACGGCGGTGGCGGGTCCAGCCGACGACCAGGGAGGAACGCTCGGGCGCGCTCACGTCGGCCACCGCACACCCAGGTGCTGCGCCGCGCGCACCGCCGACCACAGGCCGTCCTCGTGGAAGCCGTAGCGCTGGTAGGCGCCGACGTAGAAGGTCCGTCGGCGTCCGTTGAGCTCGTCCAGCTCCGCCTGGGCGGCGACGCTCGCCCGCGTGTACTGCGGGTGCGTGTAGGTCAGACGCCGCAGCACGCTCGCCGGCGCCGGCGGGGAGGACGGGTTCAGCGTGACGACGTACTCGCGTGGCTCCTGCAGCGACTGGAGCCGGTTCATGTGGTAGCTGAGCGAGACCTGCCCGGTCGGCCGCGCGCAGTCGTCCAGCAGGTAGTTCCAGGAGGCCCAGGCGGCCCGACGCCGCGGGAGCAGGGCGGTGTCGGTGTGCAGCACGGTGTCGTTGACGCTGTACTCCCAGGCCGACAACAGCTCCCGCTCGCGATCGCTGGGATCGGCGAGCATCGCGAGGGATTCGTCGGCGTGCGCGGCCAGCACGACCGCATCGAACCGGTGCGACGCACCGTCACCGAACGCGAGGTCGACGCCGTCCTCGTCGCGTCGGACCTCGGTGACCGCATGGGTGAGGTGGAGCCGGTCGCGGTACGGCGCGGTCAGCGGCGCGAGGTAGGCCGAGGTGCCCCCGACCACGGTCCGCCAGGCGTGGTGCGTGGTGACCCCGAGCAGCCCGTGGTTGGCGAAGAAGCGCAGCAGGGTGGCCAGCGGGAAGGCCTCGATGGCGCCGGTCCCGGAGGACCAGATCGCCGCCGCCATCGGCAGCAGGTAGTGGTTGCGGAAGCCATGCCCGAACCCGGCCACCTCCAGGAAACGGCCGATGGTGAGGGTGGTGGTCCGCGGATCCTCCACGATGCGGGCCCCGAGCCGGTTGAACCGCGCGATGTCGGTCAGCATGCGCAGGTAGCCGGGCGAGGCCAGGTTGCCGGGCTGCGCCACGATGCCTCGGGCGCTCCCGGCGTACTCGAGGTCGCACCGCTCGCACCTCAGCGACCAGGACATGTCCGAGGCCTGGGTGGCGACGCCGAGCTCATCGAAGAGCCGGACCAGCAGCGGGTAGGTGGCCTCGTTGTAGACGATGAAGCCCGTGTCGACGCCCAGGCTCGACCCGTCGCCGCGTGGGACGGTGACCGTGTGGGTGTGCCCGCCGGGCCGGCCCTCACGCTCGAACACGTGGACCTCGTGGCG
The DNA here is from genome assembly GCA_047921175.1 of Nitriliruptoraceae bacterium. Lineage (GTDB taxonomy): Bacteria > Actinomycetota > Nitriliruptoria > Nitriliruptorales > Nitriliruptoraceae > T1Sed10-7. Next base: position 28,704 of record JBLRWQ010000004.1, read on the forward strand.
GCGCGACAGCAGCCAGGCTGCTGCCGCGCCGGAGATCCCCGTACCCACCACCGCGATCCGCACCCGCGTCCTCCACCTCGTCGTGTTGACCGGTCCCGGCCGACCCTCGAGGGTAGAGCAGCCGCCGCGCTCGTTCGGACCCAGCGGCGCTGCGGGTGACCGTGCCGGGCGATGCTGGACGCGTGATGCCCCGAGCAGCACGGCCACCCCCCGTCGGGCCGTGGTGCACGGGGCATCGCTCTGAGCATGCCCCGTGGGCGAGCCGCCAGGAACCGTGCGAGCACCGCTCTTGCCGTGGTGGTGGTACCACCACCGTGTCCGGGGCCTCGACGCGTCTACCCTCGGGCTGTCGACCCAGGGGGATGGGTGAGCTCGGGCCGTATCACGCTGCTGATCGCGGAGGATGACTACCTGGTGCGTGAGGGTGCCCGGGCCGCGGTCACCGCCGATCCACGCATCGAGGTGCTCGGGACCGCCGGCGACCCCGAGGAACTGCTCGGCCTGCTCGCGGTCCAGGTCCCGGACGTCGTGCTGCTGGACATCCGCATGCCGCCCACCTTCAGCGTCGAGGGCATCGAGCTCGCCCAGCATGTGCGCGCCACGCATCCCGAGGTCGGCATCGTCGTGCTGTCCCAGCACGACGACCCGGAGTACGCGCTCGAGCTGCTCAAGGACGGCTCCCGTGGCCTGGCCTACCTGCTCAAGGAGCGGCTCGGCGATGCCGAGCGGCTGCTCCAGGCGATCGACGAGGTCCGCACCGGCGGGTCGATGCTCGATCCGCGCATCGTGGAGGCGCTGCTCGAGGCCCAGCGGCGCCGGACGGCCTCGCGGTTGAAGGGACTGACCCCGCGGGAGCTGGACGTGCTCGCCCTGATGGCCTCAGGCCGGGGGAACGCCGCGATCGCCCGGGAGCTGACGATCACCGAGCGGTCGGTCGAGAAGCACTCCAACGCGATCTTCCGCAAGCTCTCGCTGGCGGAGGAGACCGACCTCAACCGGCGGGTCGCCGCGGTCCTGTTCTACCTCCAGCGCAGCCACGACTGACCGCGGCCCGTGCAGCGGGAAGACGGCATCGACCCGCGTGCCCGTCTCGGGACCGGACCGCAGCGCGAGGGAGCCGCCGAGCGCCTGGACCCGGTCACGCATGTGGGTCAGCCCGCCCCGGTGACCGGTCGTCTCGGCGTCGAAGCCCTGCCCGTCGTCGTGGGCGTGGACGCGCAGCCGGGTGGCATCGGCGCTGATCTCGATGTGCATGCGGCTGGCCGCCGCATGCTTGATCGTGTTGAGCACCGCCTCCGAGACGAGGAAGTACGCGTTGACCTCGACCTCACGATCGAGGCGTGGCAGCGGATCCGGGTCGAGGTGGACATCGACCGTGAGCGGCAGACGGGCGGTCAGGCTGAACACCGCCGGGCCGAGCCCGCGGTCGCGCAGGATGGCGGGGAACAGCTGCTGGCCGGTGCTGCGGAGCTGGTCCAGGAGGTGGTCGATGGCGCTGGCGAAGCGTTCCGAGAGCTCCGGCAGGCGCGACGGGTCCTGCTCGAGCTCCCGCCGTGCCGCCCCGACCTGCATCCTGAGCACCACGAGCTGCTGCTGGATGCCGTCGTGGAGGTCCTGGGCGATGCGTTGCCGCTCCCGGTCCTGGGCCTGGACCATGCGGCGGGTGGCGTCGTGGAGGGCGTCGGCCTGCCGACGGATGACCTCGACCTGCGCGCCGAGGCCGAGCCGCATCTGCTCGAGCGCGTCGGCGAGCTGGCCGACCTCGTCGCGGCCGTCGGTCTGGAAGGAGCGGTCGAGGTCGCCACCGGCGATCGCCGTGGCCGTCGCCGTCAGCGCCCGCAGGGGCCGGGTCACGGGATGTGTGAGGGCGTAGGCGAGGCCACCGCCCACCAGCAGGAGCAGCCCGAGGGTGAGCGCCCGGGTGCGCGTCAGCACCCCCGCCAGTGCGTCGAGCGGATCGTCGCTGATCAGCCCGATGGCGGCCGGGGTGTCCCAGGGCCGGTCGGCCCCGAGGGCGACGTAGCGGACCAGCCGTCCGTCGGGCAGCAGCTGGGGCTCCCGGGCGGCCGCCCAGTCGCCTGCTGAGCTGGCGCCCACCCGGTCCGGCTCGGTCGCGGCCACGACGCGGCCGTCCACCACGACCTCCACCTCGTCGACCCCGGTCTGCGCCCGGTACCGGCGTGCGGCCAGGTGGTCGAGGGCGGAACCGGCGACGAGCAGCCGCGGGGCGTCGGTCAGCCGGTCGACCGACAGGACGTAGACCAACCCGTAGCCGCCGTCCTGCAGGGGGACGACCCGCTGGGTCGAGGTGGCACGCGTGACCAGGGCCGTCACCTCGGCCGGGTCCGGGGCCAGGACCGTCGTGCGTGACGGCAGCCCGAGGGTGCGGACCCCGCCGGTGGTCACGTCGATGACCCCGATCATGTCCAGCTGCACATCGGTCATCCGCACCACCGACAGGGTCCGACGGGCGACCGCGTCGGGGTCGTCACGACCCACGCCGGTGAGGAACTCCTGCTGCGACACGGTCGACATCAGCTGGTTCGTCCGGGTCGCGTCCGCGGCCAGTCGCGCGTCCAGCACCTCCCCGGTGTCCCGGAACAGCGCCAGCGCCTGGTCCCGGAGCTGCTGGCGGGTCACGGCGCTCTCGACCACCATCACGACCACCGCGGCCACCACGAGCGCGAGGCCGACCGCCAGGAGCATCCGGCCGAGCAGGCCGCCGCGCGCCATGCCGGCCGGGCGTCGGGGACTCATCGTGTCGCGCGCCACCGGTCCGCGACCTGCTGGACATCCGCCATGGCCGCCGACGGGGTCGCGCGCTGCCCGAGCACGGCCTCCAGACCGTCACGGAAGGCGATCGAGACCTCCGGGAACGCGATCAGCGGCATCACCGTCGCGTGGTCGAGCTGCGTCACGAACGCGGCGAGGTCGGGGCTGGAGCGGAACAGGGGGTCGTCGTAGGCGTCGCGACGGGCGGGGAGCCGTCCCTCGGTGGCGGCCAGGGCGATGCCGACCTCGCGGTCGATCAGGGCCCGGCTCAGCGCGAACGCCAGCTCCCGATGGTCGCCGCCAACGGGCAGGAACAGCGACGATCCGCCCAGCACCGTGCGCGGCTGCGCCGGATCCGCCTGCGGGAGGGGGAGCACGAGCACCTCATCCACCTCGGTGTCGAGCTCCATCGCCCGGCGGGTGATGGGCAGGTCCCAGGAGCCCGACGTGTGCAGGGCGCTGCGGCCGTCCGCGAACGGCGCGACCGCGGAGATGGCCAGGTCCACGGCCAGGGGGGGCGGCGCCGACCCGGAACGGACCAGCTCCACCAGGGCATCCAGCGCGGCGACCGTGGCCGGATGCTCGAAGCTGAAGGTCGGGAGCCCGTCCGCATCCAGGGCCGCGGTGCCGTCGGGGGCGAGCTCGAGCAGCTGGCCCCCGTTGGCCACGATCCAACCGTACGCCGCCCAGCTGCTGCCGGTGACGACCAGCGCGTGATCGGTCTCCGGCAGGGCCGCGAGCTGCGCGGCGTGCTGGGTGAAGGTGGCGCTGTCCTGCAGGTCAGCGGGGGTCAGGCCTGCGGCGTCGAGCAGATCCGCGTTGGCCAGCAGCACGAGCGCGTTCACGTCGAGCGGCACGCCGTAGCGCTGCCCGTCCCACGTGACATCGATCACGGCGCCGGGGAGGAACCCGTCGGGAGCGAGCCCGGCCGCCTCCCACAGGTCGTCGACCGGCTCAGCCAGCCCGGCGGCCGCGGCCGCGAAGGCATGCCAGTGCGCCAGGTCGTAGGGCTGGGCGAGCTCCGAGGCTGCGGCCACCACCTCCGGGATCTGCGAGAAGGGGGTCCCGTGGATCTGGACCCGCACGCCCGGATGCTCACGCTCGAAGGCGTCCACGACCTCCCCGACGAGCGGCGCTGAGGCCCAGTCGTCCGCCAGCACCACCCGCAGGGTGACGGGCTCCGGTGTCGCGCGCACGCCGGTGCACCCGACGAGGACCAGGCCGAGCCCCACGAGGGCAGCGAGCAGGCGCACGACGACGTCCTCCCCGACCGGCGGACCCGGGCGGTCAGACGGCCTGGACGCGCAGGGTATGCCAGCCCTCGGCCCCGTCCGGCGCAGGCCGGGCAGGGCCAGCGCTCTGGAGGACGCCGTCCCCATCCGTGGCACGGGCCGACAGCCGATGCTCACCCGGTGGCAGCGCGACCCGGGCATGCCACTGGACCCAGGTCGCCGCCGACAGCGGCGCCACCAGGGTCGCATCGACCGCGGCCTCCCCGTCGACGAGCACCTCGACGCGGGAGATCCCGCGGGTCGGCGCCCAGGCCACGCCCGCGATCACGACCTCACCCGCCGGAACCTCCTCGTCGCGTCCGGGTCGGTCGATCCGCGCACCGGTCTTGACCGGGCCCTGCTTGGCCCACCCGCGCGGGATCCAGTAGCCGTCCACCCCCTCCCAGGGGGTCAGCTCGATCGCGGCGAGCCACTTGGTGGCCGAGACGTAGCCGAACAGGCCCGGCACGACCAGCCGGGCGGGGTAGCCGTGCCGCAGGGGCAGGGTCTCCCCGTTCATCGCGACGGCGACGAGCGCGTCCCGGTTGTCACGGGCCAGTTCGAGCGGGAACCCGGCGGTGAACCCGTCCACGGAGCGGCCGAGCACCTGCCCGGCCGCCGCGGTGGGCGCGGCCTCCGCCAGCAGGTCGACCAGCCGGACGCCCGTCCAGCGGGCGGTGCCGATCAGGTCGCCCCCGACCTCGTTCGACACGCAGGCGATGGTGGCGTCGACCTCCACCAGCTCGCGGGCGAGGAGGTCCTCGTAGGACAGGACGAGCTCACGTTCCACCAGGCCCGTGACCTCGAGCCGCCAGTCCGTCACGTCGACGCGTGGCAGGACCACCGCCGTGTCGATGCGGAAGAAGCGCTGCGTCGGGGTCAGGACCGGGGAGACCCCGTCGAGCCGCGTGGCCAGGTCCTGGGCCGAGGTGACCGGCGGCAGCGGCGAGGCCACCGTGGGCGCCGGCCGGGTGACCACGTCCAGGCCCGCACCGCCGCCGGCGCCACCACCACGTGCCAGGACCCCGAGCCCGACCGCGCCGAGCGCGGTCGCCCCACCGAGGCGGAGGAACCCGCGCCGGTCGACGGGGGGGTCGGTGGGGCTGGGTGGCCGGCCGGGCGGGCCCGGGAGCAGCCCGAGCGTCCGCAGCAGGCGTGCCAGCAGCGCAGCGGTCGTCCCGACGCCCACGAGCACGACGAGCAGGACCAGCGGCACCGCCGCACCCGGCTGGGTCAGCGTCGCCAGCACCGCCACCAGCCCGACCGCGGCGATCGCCCCCAGCGCAGCGGCGTAGCTGCGTGTGGCGAGCCACCCGACCGCGGCCCCGAGCAGCAGCGCGACGAGCAGCGATGCGGCGAGGAGCACCGCCCGGTTCGCGCCACCGAACAGCGCGACGGCGCCGGTGACGACCGGACCGGGGAGCCAGGTCACGACCAGCTGACCGAGCGCGTCGAGCGGCGAGGGGACCAGCGGGAGGCCACGGGCCAGGACCTCCGTCACCGCGAGCCCGCCCGCCGTCGCGAGCAGCCCGCTGAGCGGGGCGGCGCCGGGGACGCTCGGTCCGGTCGGGGACGCGGACATGGCCACCTCCGCGACGGTCCGTGGTCCGGGTTCGTACCCGGGGAGCACGGGGACGGGCGCTGCCGCTGCGGCCGATGGCCGGCCGCTCAGGCGGCGCGCCCGCTCACGACCACAGGATCCACCAGGCGACCGCTGCGGTGAGCGCGATCCCGAGCAGCGTCGCTGCGCCGAGCGTGAACAGCCACTGTGGTCCGGTCACCGCGAACTCCTCCGTCCAGCCACCTCGGGGCGGGCGCGGAGCATAGACGCGACGGCGGTCGCGCTCCACCTGCACGGTATCGTGCGGGTCCCGGACCGGGAGCTCCCGCCATGGCCCGACCCGACCACGACACGTCCGCACCGATGACCGCACCCGTCGCCGAGGTCCAGCCCGGCGAGTGGTCGCTCCGGACGTCCCTGCGGGATGGCCGGGAGATCCTGCTGCGCTCGATCCGGCCCGCGGACCGTGAACGGTTGGTGGAGGGCCTCAAGCAGCTCTCCCCCGCCTCCCGGTACCTGCGGTTCCACGCCGCGATCGACCGGCTCAGCGACAGCCAGCTCGACTACCTCACCCAGGTCGACCACGTCGACCACGAGGCGATCGTCGCCCTGGACCTCAGCGACCTGACGGTGCCGGGCGTCGGCGTCGCACGCTACATCCGCGAGCCGTACGAGCCCACGGTGGCCGAAGCGGCGATCACCGTCGCGGACGCCTACCACGGCCAGGGTGCGGGGACGATCCTCCTCGGCGCGCTGGCGCAGCGGGCCCGCAGCAACGGCATCGAGGTGTTCCGCAACTACGTCCTGGACGGCAACCACGCCATGCTCGAGGTCTTCGACCACCTCGGCGCGGACCGCGAGCTCGAGGCCGACGGGCTGTGGCGGGTCGACCTGCGCGTCCCCGAGGGCGACGACGACGTGCCCTCCTCCCCCGCCGGCCGCGCCTTCCTGGAGATGGCCCGCTCCGACCGGGTGCTCGCCAGCATCATGCCGCCGTTGTGGAGCCGATGGCGGCGGCGGCGACGCGGACAGGCCGATGAGGCGTCGCACCCCGCCCCGGAGCAGCCCGACAAGGACCTCGACGAGCTGATCGACGAGGAGCTGGCGGACTCGCAGCGCGAGCTGGACGAGTGGTTGCGCTCCCGCGACGACCGGTGACCGAGGCCACCCCCGGACCGGCCCACCCGCGTGGCACCCCGCCAGGCGCACGCGCGGCGCTGCGGGCCAACCACGCGACCGGACAGCTGCGTCGGCGGGTGCCGCGGCTGCTCGTCGGGCTGGTCCTGTGCGGCCTCGGCATCGCATCGATGGTCGCCGCCGACCTGGGGCTCGGCCCGTGGGACGTGCTCCATCAGGGACTGTCGCGGCTGAGCGGGATCCCGATCGGGATGGTCGGCATCCTGGTCGGGATGCTGGTCCTCGGCCTGTGGCTCCCCTTGCGGGAACGACCGGGGCTCGGCACCGTGCTGAACGTCGTCATCATCGGCGTCGTGATCGACCTGGTCCTGCTCGTGCTCGCGACCCCCGACGCCCTGGTGCTGCGCTGGGGGATGATGCTGGCCGGCCCGGTGCTGTTCGCGGTCGGATCGGGCTTCTACATCGGGGCCGGACTCGGCCCCGGACCGCGGGACGGCGTGATGACGGGCCTCGCCCGCCGGGGCATCCCGGTCGGCCTGGCACGCACCCTGCTGGAGGCCACCGTGCTCGTCGTCGGCTGGCTGCTCGGTGGCACGGTCGGTGCCGGCACGCTGGCCTTCGCCTTCGGGATCGGCCCACTGGTGCACGTGCTGCTCCCCCGCCTGCAGGTCCCGGACGCCGCCTGACGGCCACGGGCCACCCGCCGACCCACGCACCGGCGATCCGAGGGGGGCGGCCCCCGTCAGCAGACCGGGCTGATCGTCGGCCAGGGGTTGACCCACGCGCCGCCGTAGCGGCGTCCGAGGTGCAGGTGCGGCGGGGTCGTCCGGGCGTTGCCGGTGTTGCCGACCGTGCCGATCGGCTGGCCGCCGGCGACCGACGCCCCGGGGGCGATGCCGTCGGCGACGGAATGCAGGTGGGCGTTGTACCACTCGCTGCCGTCGGCGGTCCGGTACGTCACGGTGATGCCGCCGAGGCTGGTCGGCGCCGACGGCGGGTTCCAGCGCACGACGACCCCGTCGGCCACCGCCACCACGGGGGTCCCCGTCGCCGCGAAGATGTCGTTGCCCTGGTGGGTCCGTCCCCCAGCCCGCGGGTAGCCCCAGTCGTTGGAGAAGTCACGGCCGGCCACCGCGCCCACCACGGGGCAGACGATGCCCGTGATCGCGGGTCCACCCCCGGCGCCGGGCAGGCTGAGCCGGTCACCGCCGCTGCTCGGGGCCCCGCTCCCCCCGCTGGCGCTGCCCCCGGTCGCACCGCCACCGCCACCCGACCCCGCCGAGGCGGCCGCCGCCTGGCGCGCGGCCTCCTCCGCCGCCGCCTGCCGTGCCGCCTCCTCCGCAGCGCGACGCGCCGCCTCCTCCGCCGCCCGACGCGCCCGCTCCTCCGTTGCGCGTGCCTCCGCAAGCTCCTGACGCAGCTGGGTCTGTCGGGACTCGATGCGGGCCAGCGCGGCGCCGACGTCCGCCTCGGTGCGGCGCAGCGCGGCGACCAGACGCTGCTGCGTGGCCTCCTCGTCAGCCACCTCGGCAGCGACCTGGGCGGCCTCCTCGCGTAGCTCCTCGACGACGGCGACGGTCCGGGCCGCGTCGTCCTCGGCCTGCAGCGCCGCAGCCCGGGCCCGGGCCGCGTCGTCCGCCTGCTGCTGGCGCGTCTGCCGCAGCGCGAACACACGGCGCACGGTCTGGTCCTGGACGTCGACGACGGTCTCGAGCTGCTTCATCCCGACCGCGAAGGCGTTGGGGTCGTCCGCCCGCCGCAGGATCTCCAGCGCCATCGCGCCGGCCTGCGCGCCCGCGGAGCCGAACTTGAAGGTGTGCACCAGCTGGGCGGCGAGCACCTCCTCCTCCGCGAGCAGCTCCGCTTCGGTGGCTGCGAGCCGGGCAGCCGCCGCCCTGGACGCCTCATCCGCGGCCCGGCTGGCCGCCTCGGCGTCGGCGAGCGCGAGCTCGGCCAGGTCGACCTGGCCCTCGGCGGCCGTCAGGCGGGCGCGCGCATCGTCGAGGCGGGCACCGACCGCGGCCAGCTCCTCCTCGGCGGCGGACAGCTCGGCACGGACCGCCCCGAGGTCGCCACGCACGTCGGCGCCCTCCCGTGTGGCCCGGTCGAGCTCACGCTCCACCTCGCTGCTGGAGCGATCCTGCGCGGCGCTCGGCTGCCCCGCGCCGACACCCGCCAGGCCGACGAGCAGCACCAGGAGCAGGGACCACGCACCGGCGCGCCGCTGCACGCGCGGGCCGGCACCCGCCGGTGCGCCGGCGTCCCTCGCGACCATCCGGGCTCCTGCCTCCGTGCGTCCTCCGCGACGACCAGCCTGCCGGTGCTGTTGCTCCTGTTGCCTGTGTGGCGGGGGCTCAGGCTAGCACCCCGGTGGTGCGCTCTCGTGCTGCCCCCACCGAGGCGACCAGGTCGATCGCCCAGGCCGCCCGCACGCACGACTGATGGAACGAACACGCCGGAAGCGTTCCGCCACCGCTAGCGTGTCCGGATCCCGGCAACGTGTGAGCGAGGTGGACCATGTCCGACGAACCACTCCGGGTCGGCAACGGCTCCGGGTTCTACGGGGACCGCTTCGAGGCCATGGCCGAACTGGTGGATGGCGGGCCGCTGGACGTGCTGACCGGCGACTACCTGGCCGAGCTCACGATGCTGATCCTGTGGCGGACCCGCCAGAAGGATGCCTCCACCGGCTACGCCCGGAGCTTCCTGCGCCAGGCCCGCGAGCTGCTGGTGCCCTGCCTGGACCGTGGCATCCGGATCGTCGTGAACGCCGGCGGGCTGCACCCGGCCGGGTTGGCCGCCGCCCTGACCGAGCTCGCGACGGAGCTCGAACGCACCCCGCGGATCGCGCAGGTCGCCGGCGACGACCTCCTCCCCCGCCTCGAGGACCTGAACGCCGCCGGACGCAGCCCGGTCCACGCCCGCACCGGCGTCCCGCTCACCGACCTCGGGGTCCCGGCGCTGACGGCCAACGCCTACCTCGGTGCCCACGGGATCGCGGCGGCGCTCGCGGCGGGGGCCGACATCGTCGTGACCGGACGCGTGACCGACGCGAGCCTGACGGTCGGCCCCGCGCTGTGGCGGTTCGGCTGGGACGCCAGCGACCACGACCGCATCGCCGGGGCGATGATCGCCGGCCACGTGATCGAGTGCGGGGCGCAGGCCACCGGCGGCAACTACCCCTTCTTCACCGAGGTGCCGGGGCTCGAGCACGTCGGCTTCCCCCTGGCCGAGCTGCACGCGGACGGCAGCGCGGTGATCACCAAGCACCCGGGCACCGGCGGCATGGTCACCGTCGGCACGGTCACCGCCCAGCTGCTGTACGAGGTGGAGGGCCCGCGCTACCTGGGGCCGGACGCCGTCGCCCGGCTCGACAGCGTCGAGGTGGTCCAGGACGGACCGGACCGGGTCCGCCTCCAGGGGATCCGCGGTGAGGCACCGCCGGCGACCCGCAAGGTCGCGGTCACGACCCTCGGCGGCTTCCGCAACCGCGGCACGTTCCTGCTGACCGGCCTCGACATCGAGGCCAAGGCGGACCTCGTCCTGCGGCAGCTACGCCGGCGCGCCGACCTGGACGCCATCGACCGCGTCCACGTCGACCTGGTGCGTACCGACCGCGAGGACGCGCCGACCAACGCGCAGGCGGTCGCGACCCTGACGGTGACCGTCGAGCACCGCTCCCCCGAACCGGTGTCACGCCGGGCCTTCGGTGACGCGTGCGTCGCGATCGGGCTGGCCAGCTACCCGGGGTTCACCATGACCGCCCCACCGAGCGACGCCGAGCCCTTCGGACGCTACTGGCCCGGCCTCGTGGACGCGGCCCTGGTCCCCGAGGTGGTCACGCTGCCGGACGGGACCACCCGAACCATCGACCCACTGGAGGCCGCCGGTCCGACCGGCGGCACCCCGGTCCCGGCCGCACCACCGGCCGCGCCGGTGCCGGACGGACCCCGGCAGCGCGCACCGCTCGGCCACCTGGTCGGGGCACGCTCCGGCGACAAGGGCGGCGACGCCAACGTCGGGCTGTGGGTCCGCGACCCGGCCCACTACGGCTGGCTGCTGGAGGTCGCCGGCACGGTGACGGCCGCCCGCGACCTGCTGCCGGAGGCGAGCGACCTCGACCTCGAGGTGCACCCGCTCCCGCGGCTGCTGGCGGTCAACATCGTCGTCCGCGGGCTCCTCGGGGAGGGGGTGGCGTCGGCCGTCCGACCGGATCCGCAGGCCAAGGGGCTGGGTGAGTACGTGCGGTCGCGCTGGGTGGAGGTGCCGAGGGCCTGGCTGCCCCCAGGGCGGGTGGACCCGCCACCCCCCGCAGCGATCAGCCGGAGCTAGCGCGGTAGCGGGTCCGCTCGCCGACACCGGTGCGCAGCACCTCGCCGCGGGCGAACAGGGCCTCGAGCCCCCGCGCCACCGTCTCCGGCGCCCAGCCCAGGACCTCCGCGAGGGAGGAGACGGTCGCGACCCGCTGGGCGCGGAGCTCGGTCAGCAGCGCGGCCTCGTCCGCTGCCTCGGCCCCGTCCCCGGCGGCGAGCTGCCAGGCCGTCGCCGCGGCACGCTCGAGCAGTGCCTCCAGGGGGCCTGCGTCCTCCACCCCGGGGGGCGGGCCCAGCTGGTGGAGCAGGTGCGCGGGCCGGCGCACCGGCCGCGGGTGGAGCGGGATGGCGTCGAGCTCCGCGGTCGCGAGGTCGCCGGCGACCTCCTCGGGGGTGGTGTCGGGAGCGCGGCGACCACGGAGCGCCGCGAGCAGCTGCTCCCGGGTCCGACCACGGAGCTCGAGCAGCAGCATCGGGTCGCGGTCGATCCGGGTCGCGGCGATCGTGTGCAGGGCAGCGGCGTGGCGGCACCAGGCGCCGCGGGCCTCGCAGCTACAGTGCGGCGTCAGGTCGGTGACCGCGGGCAGGAGCGGCACCCCCGCCGCCGCCAGCTCATCGGCGAGCCAGGGCCGCAGCCCTCCTTCGAGCAGCCCCGCGATCGGTCGCAACCGATCCCCCAGGGCCACGGCAGCCGCCTGCCAGCCTGCGTCGTCGGTGCTCGGCCAGGCGATCGCCACCTCGGTGGGCGCGGCCCGGTCCTCGACCACGGTCCCGGCGATCCGCCCGGCCGTGAGGGTCACGTCCTCGACGGCGCCACGGCGTGCCAGGGCCTGCCCGCGCTGGACCTCCCGTGCGGCGCCGGCGCCGGTGTCATCGAGCAGTCCGAGCAGCCGGTCACCCCACCAGTGCCGGACCGCCGTCGCACCCGCGGACGCGCTCATGCGCGGCCTCCCGGCAGCGCCACGAGCCGGGGCCGGGGGATCGCGGTCGCGTCATCGTCCGTGTCCCTGCGTGCGTCCTCCTCCTCGTCGTCGCCGAGCTCGAGGTGGTCGGTCGACAGGGACACGAGCTCGCGCAGGGCCTCGTCGTCGAGCTCGGTCACCCAGGCTTCTCCGCTCCCGATGACCGCATCGGCGAGTGCGCGCTTGCGGGTCAACAGCTCGTCGATGCGCTCCTCGAGGGTCCCGGCGGTCACGAGACGGTGCACCGTCACCGTGCGGGTCTGCCCGATGCGGTGCGCACGGTCGGTCGCCTGGTCCTCGACGGCGGGGTTCCACCAGCGGTCGAAGTGCAGCACGTGTGACGCCCGGGTCAGGTTCAGACCGGTCCCCCCCGCCCGCAGCGACACGAGCAGGATCGGCGGGGCATCGTCGTCCTCCTGGAACCGGCGCACGAGCTCGTCCCGCTGGCCGAGCGACAGCCCGCCATGCAGGAAGGGCACCTGCGGCAGCCCGAGGCGCTCCCCGAGGTGCTCGACCAGCAGCTCGCCCATCTCGCGGAACTGGGTGAAGACCAGGACCCGGTCCTCGGCATCCACCAGCTCGGCCAGGAGCTCGGTGGCCCGTGCGAGCTTGCCGCTGCGCCCGGCGAGCGCGCCGTCGTCGCGCAGGTACTGGCGCGGGTGGTTGCAGATCTGCTTGAGGGCGGTCAGCAGCGCGAGGATGCGGCCACGGCGCTCGAAGGCCGTGCCCCCGAGGCCGTCGCTCGCGAAGGCCTGCTCGACGGTGGCCTGGTAGAGCGCAGCCTGCTCGCGGGTGAGCCCGCAGGCCACGGTCAGCTCCTGCTTGGGGGGCAGGTCGACCGCGACGTCCGGGTCGTCCTTGCGCCGCCGCAGCACGAACGGCGCGATCAGCCGCCGCAGCCGCGTCGCCGCGCCGTGGTCGTGCCAGCGCTCGATCGGGACGGCGTAGCGCTCGTTGAACGCGCGCTGGGACCCGAGCAGCCCGGGGTTGGTGACGTCGATGATCGCCCACAGCTCCGACAGGCGGTTCTCCAACGGCGTGCCGGTCATCGCGATCCGGGTGCGGGCCTGCAGGGAACGTGCCGCGCGTGCGCCCTTGGAGGCCGGGTTCTTGATCTGCTGCGCCTCGTCCAGCACCACGACGTCCCAGCACGCGTCCTCCAGGAGCCCGAGGTCGCGGCGCAGCAGGGCGTAGGAGGTGACCACGACCACGCCCGGCCGGAACGACCGCGCGGTCACGGCCCGCTCGGCCCCGTGGTGGCGCAGGACCTCGATGTCCGGCGCGAACCGGGCCAGCTCCCGCTCCCAGTTCCCGACCACCGAGGTGGGGCAGACGACCAGGTGCGGCCGGTCCTGCGGACGGCCGGTCAGCAGCGCGATGGCCTGGAGGGTCTTGCCGAGCCCCATCTCGTCGGCCAGGACCCCACCCATCCCGAGCTCGCTCAACCGTTGCAGCCAGGCCACGCCACGCCGCTGGTAGGGGCGCAGCTCACCGTCGATACCGACGACCCGCGCCTCGGCGGGGGCGTCGGCACCACGCAGCCGCTCCAGCAGCCCCACCAGGTCACCGTCCGCGACCGCATCCACCGGACCGAGCTCGCGCGTGTGGTGCGTACCGGACAGGGCGGCGGCGAGAGCCTCGGTGAGCCGGAGCGCTGCCGTGCGTCCGGCGAGCGCGGCGATGCGGTCCGCATCGCTGTGGTCGACCCGGACCCAGCGGCCACGCCAACGCACCAGCGGTGCCTTGAGATCGACGATGCGATGGAACTCCTCACGGGTCAGCGTGTCGTCGCCGAGGGCCACCTCGTAGCGCAGGTCGGTGAGGCTGGTCAGCTGCAGGCCGTCACCGCTCCCGGTCCTTGGCGGGGCGGGTGCGGTGCTGCCGATCCGCACCCGGAGACGTAGCTGGCGGGTACCGGCATCCGCCAGGTCCCCGGGCAGCTCGACGGCCACGCCCGCGGCGGCGAGGGACGCCTGGACATCCCCGAGCAACGCGGCGACCTCCTCGGGCGCCAGGCTGATCGCCACGGGGTGACGCTCGTCCAGGGCGCGATCGAGCGGCGGGAACAGGCGGGCCGCGCCGGCCAGGCCGATCGCCAGGGCGGCCTCGGGGTCGTGGACGCTGCGCCCACCGACCGTGACCGGCTGGCCCCGGGCGGCCCAGATCCGTGCGGCGTCCAGCCCGTGGGCCGGATCGTCGGGCGCGCAGAGCCCCAGCTCCAGCCGCCAGGGTTCCGCGGCCTGAAGCGTCGCGGTGTCCTCCGGTGACGTCGGTGGCGGCTGCAGCCGCACCCGGAGCCGCGCGGCCGTGCGCCGGGACCGGCCGAGCACCGGGTCGGCCCAGGCGGCGACCTCCTCCGCGAGGTCCTCAGGCGCGACCCGCAGCTGCGCCACGGTCGGGTCGGTGCCCGTGAGGGCATCCGCCCACATCTCGGACCAGGGCCGGCGCGGTCCACGCCGGCGCGGGTCCAGCTCCGGGCGTCGCCCCTCCCGGGCGCACGCATCGGCGACCGCATCGAGGCACGCCAGCACCAGTTCCTCCGGCTCCCACGCGGCGCCGGACGGCGCGGGGACCGCCGCCGCGGCGGCGGGCAGGAGGTGGGCGAGCTGCGTCGGCCGATCGTCGCCGCGTGCCGCCACGCGCCAGACGGCCCGCAGCTCACCCGGGACGTCGGTGACCTCGGCGGCCGGGAGGGCGTGCCCGGCGGCGACCAGTTCGAGTCCGAGCTTCGCGACCACGCTCCAGAACCGGACCGAGTCGCTGGGGCGGCCCCAGGCCGGCTGCTCGCTGCCCGCCGGCAGCGCCGCCAGCGCCCGCACGGTCGGGAGCATCGGGAGCGACCGCACCGGCTGCTCCCGGACGACGCCGTCCGGACCTCGCAACGGCGCCGCGGCGGCCAGCCCGACGGGCAGGCGGAGCCGGCCCACCGTCGGCCCGGACGGGTCCGGCCGGGCGGCGGACGCCGAGGTCCACAGGGCGAACCAGCCCGCAGCCGGCGCGGGGGCACCGGGCACGAAGCTGAGCTCGAGGGACGACACGATGACTCCGGGACGGCGGCGGACCAGCGTAAAGGTTCGGCGCGACCGCTCACCGCGGGCGGGTCACCGGGCCCGGGTGCCACCGGACGTGTCCGCCTGCTGCACGGGCCTGCGTCACCTCGCCGCAGGTCGTCGACGCGGACCCGGTCCAGGGTGCATCCTCGAGGGGGACGGCACCGAACCCCGTCGAGCGACCGCCCCCGGAGGCTCCGCCGTCCCACCCAGCCCCTACCCTGAGCGAGGTCTGGTCGCACCGCTCCCGTCCATCCGCACCCTGGAGGCGATCATGCCCGACCGTCAGCACGGCACCGACACCGCCGTCGCCGAGCGCACCACGTCGACCGAGCGTGCGGTCGCGTGGCTCGAGTCCGAGTTCCCCGGCTGGACCATCGACCTGGACGAGACCGCGACCTGGGAGGGTGAGCTGCGCAGCTTGTGGATCGCCCGTCGCGACGGCCACCACCCGCAGGCGGAGCTGTCCGCCGCCAAGCTCCACAGCCGCCTCAGCGACTACCTCCAGCGCGAGGAGCGCCGCCGCGCCTTCTCGAACTGACCGCGTCGCCGCCCGCCGTCCCGGTCACCGCGTCCCGGTGCGGGACGAGCCGTCGCGGGGGTGAGCGGTGACCCTGACCGACCTGCTCCTGGTCCTCCTGTTGGCCGGTGCGACCTTCTCCGGGTGGCGCGCCGGCTTCATCGCGCGGATCGCAGGGTGGATCGGGCTGCTCGCAGGACTCGGGGTCTCGGTGGTGACCGTGCCGCTGGTCCTCACGGTGGTCGCGGATGCCGGCCCCGCGGTCCGTCTGCTCCTGGCGGCCGCCACCTTCATGGGAACCGTCGCCGGGGTCGCGCTGCTGCTGAGCCACGTCGGCCGGTCGCTCGGCGCCCGGGTGGCGACCACCCGCCTGGCTCCGGTGGACCGGATCGCCGGCGCCACGGCCGGTGCCCTGGTGATCGTCCTGCTCGCCTGGCTCGTCCTGCCCGCCGCCTCGACGCTGCCGGACCCCGTCGGCCGACAGGCCGGTGACGCGGCCGCGACCCGCCTGCTCGCCACGGTCGCGGGTCCGCCCCCCGACGTGACGACCACCCTCCGCGACCTCATCGCCGACGGTCCGTTCCCCGAGATCATCGCCGAGCTGGAACCGGTCCGTGCCGCGGGTCCGCCACCGGACGACCTCGCGGTGCCCGGTGAGGTGCTGGAACGCGTGACGGCCTCCACGGTCCGGGTCACCTCCCGGGCCTGCGGTGCCCGGTTCGACGGCTCCGGGGTGACGATCGCCGGCGGGCTGGTCGTGACCAACGCCCACGTCGTCGCCGGGTCCGAGGCCGTGGAGCTGCGGCGGCCCGACGGTGTGGTGCGCTCGGGCCGGGTCGTGGCGTTCGACCCGGCACGCGACCTGGCGCTGGTGTCCGTGGAGGACCTGGGGCAGGCACCGCTCCCGCTGGCCTCCGCACAGCCTCGGGACGAGGTGGCGGTCGTCGGCTACCCCGGCGGCCAACCCCAAGCCCGCGTCGCCCCGGCGCGGATCCAGCAGCGCCGAGCCGCGGTCGGGCGGGACATCTACGGCGTCGAGGAGACCGAGCGCCAGGTGCTCTTCCTCTCCGCCGAGCTCCGTCGCGGCGACTCGGGTGCCCCGGTCGTCGATCCGGCCGGCAACGTCGTCGGGCTGGTGTTCGCGGTCAGCCCGGACCAGCCGTCCAGCGCCTACGCGCTCGATCGGCGCGAGCTCGACGAGATCCTCGCCGCACCGCGGGTGACGGGCGCCACCGGTCGGTGCCTGGCGCTGCCCTGAGCGCGGGGCCGTGCCCAGCTCGCTGTCACAGGTCACCCGTAGCGTGATGGGAGCGCACAACCGGTGCGCGAGACGATCACCCCACGAGGACCGGTCATGGGCACCCTCCCGCTCCTACTCGCCACGCGCACGACCGATGTCCGACCGTCGGATCTCGGTGCGGCCGCCCCGGTGCCGTGGGACCTGCTGGCGGTCGTCGCCCTGTGGGGCCTGCTGACCTGGGGGGCCGTGCGCTGGTTGCTCGCACGCGAGCAGCGACCGTCGGTCCCGGCTCCTCCCCCGCGGTCTGAGCTCAGCCGATCGTGCGGGCGAGGAAGCCTCGCAGTCCCAGCGCCAGCAGCAACGTGGTCGAGACCGCCAGGGCTGTCAGCACCACCGCGACCGGCATCGTCGGCACGCTCGGCGTGAGCGCCGCACGGAGGCCCTCGCTGACGTACACCAGCGGGTTGAGGAGCACGAGCCACTGCAGCCAGGGCACCGCATCGAGCGCAGCCCAGGGGTAGTAGACGGCTCCCAGGAAGGTCAGCGGCAGGACGACGACGGAGAACATCAGGCCGATCTGCCGCGGTGTCACGTAGGTCCCGAGCGCGAGGCCGAGGGCGCCCGAGAGCAGCGCCGACAGCACGACGACCGCGACCAGCAGCCACACGCTCGTCACCGCGAGGTCGACCGGCCCGGAGGGGATGAAGGCGACCAGCGGCAGGACGACCAGACCCGCCCCGATGCTCTGGGCCGCACCGAAGAGCACCTTCTCGACCGCCAGCACCCAGACCGGCACCGGGGCCATGACGCGGTCCTCGATCTCCTTGGTGCCGCCGAACTCGTTCGACAGGGGCAGCGCGACGGCGATGATCCCCTGGAAGATGACCGCGACGGCGACCAGGCCCGGCACGAGCACGGTCGCGAAGCCGGCGCCACCGCCGGCCCCGATCTGCTGCCCGATGCGCGGGAACAGGTAGGCGAACACGAAGACGAACAGCAACGGCTGCATGACGGTCCGCGTCAGGAAGGCCGGCAGCTCCCGCCGGAGGACGCGCAGATCACGCAGCAACAGCCCGTGCACCGTGCCCAGCCAGGCACCTCGGGTGGAGAGCGTCCCCGTCGGTTCAGTCACGCAGGTCCCTCCCCGTGAGACGGATGAACACGCCCTCCAGGGTCGACCCCTGGACACGCAGGTCGCGGACCCCTGCGGGAGCGGCCGCCGCGACGATGCGCGGGAGCAGACCGTCGACCCGGTCGGTCACGACCCGCACGTCCGAAGGTCCGGCCTCCACCGACCGCACGCCCTGCAGCCCGCGCAGGGCCGCGACGACGGACGACGCCGGGGATCGCTCCAGCTCGACATCGATGATCCCACCGCTGCCATGCGCGTCCTTGAGGGCCTGCGGCCGATCGACCGTGAGCACGTGACCGTGATCGATGATGGCCACCCGCTCACACAGCTGGTCGGCCTCCTCCATGTAGTGGGTCGTCAGCACGACGGTCAGACCGTCACCCCGGAGGTCCTGCACCAGCTCCCACAGCGCCAGCCGGCTCTGGGGATCGAGTCCGGCGGTCGGTTCGTCGAGGAACAACAGGCGTGGCCCGTGGGCGACCGCACGAGCGACCTGGAGCCGCTGGGCCATCCCGCCGGAGATCTGGTGCGGGAAGGCGTGGGCGCGATCCGCGAGCCGGAACCGGTCCAGGAGCTCGCGGGCCCGGCGTGCCGCCGCTGGTCGTGACCAGCCGAAGTAGCGACCGTGGTAGAAGAGGTTCTCCTCGAGCGTCAGGGAGCGGTCGAGGGTGTTGTCCTGGGTGACGACACCGATGACGCGCTTGACCTCGGCAGGGGCGGCGACGACGTCCAGCCCGAAGACGCTGGCGGACCCGTCCGTCGGTCGGATCCGCGTCGTGCAGATGCCCACCGTGGTGGACTTGCCGGCCCCGTTGGGTCCGAGCAGGCCGAACAGCTCACCCTCGTGGACCTCGAGGTCGATGCTGGCGACGGCGTCGACCGGCGGCTGGCCGGGGTACCGCTTGGCCAGGCCGCGCAGCCGCAGCGCGGTGGTGCCGGCGGTCGGGGTCGTGGGCACGACGGACGAGGTGGACAGGGCCGTCATCGGCTCCTCCTGGGCAGCGACGGGCGGGCCGCCGTCGAGGTTCGGGCCGACCACGGGCCTGGACGGGCCCCGTCAGTCGCCGAGGAGCCCGACGAGCATGAAGGCGTGGGCCACCACGGCGGCGATCACGAACAGGTGGAAGATCTCGTGGTACCCGAACCAGGTCGGCCACGGATCGGGTCGACGCGTGCCGACCACCACGGCCCCCAGGGTGTAGAGGACCCCACCGACCAGCAGCAGGACGATCGTGCCGGTCCCACTGGCCATCCACAGCCACGGGAGCAGCGCCACCGGGAGCCAGCCGATCGTCAGGTAGACGGCGTGGTTGAACCCCCGGGGCGGGGCGAACGGCAGCCACTCGACGACGATCCCGAGCAGGCTCCCGAGCCCCATGCCGAGCAGCAGGACCCACCGTGGCCAGCCCTCGAGCCCGAGGAGCGCGACGGCGATACCCGTGCCACCGATCGCCAGGTAGATGCCGGTGTGGTCGAGCCGGAACAGCCGCTCGTAGGTCCGGGCATCCCAGCGCTTGAGGTGGAGCAGCGCGCTGCAGGTGAACATCGCCGCCATACCGAGCGCGAACGTGGCGACGCCGAGCCGGGATCCGGCCGGTGCGAGGGCGATCCACACCAGCGAGCCCGGCACGGTGATCAGGGCGGCAAGCAGGTGTGACCGGCCACGCAGACGGGGTCGTGGCAGGGTCAGCGCGCGTTCGGTGTTGATCGAACGCTCGAGGATGGGTCGCTCGCTCACCCTGCAACCGTAGCCCCTACGCACGACCGGCTCGGGCTCCGTCGCGCCCGGTCGTCGCCGTGGTGCGCCCCATCCCGGACCTAGACTGCCGGGCATCCCTGCCCGTCGAACTGACAGGTCGACCGTGCACACGCCGGAACCCTCCACCTGCGCCGGATCCCGGTTGGCCGCGTAGATGGCGACCACCACCCAGCTGGCGCGACCGACCCGTCTCCAGGCCTTCGGGCTCGCGATCGGGACCCTGGCCTTCCTGACCGTGCTGGTGGTGGACCTGCCGGGGCTGGAACCCGCGGCGCAGCGCATGCTCGCGATCTTCCTGCTCGCGATCGTGCTGTGGATCACCGAAGCCATCCCGCTGGTGGCGACCGCGGTGCTCGTGATCCTGCTCCAGGTCCTGCTGCTGACCGACCAGGCCCTGCTCCCCCTCGCCGAGGCGCCCTTGAGCGCGGCCCAGGTCTTCGCCACACTGGCCGATCCGGTCATCGTGCTGTTCCTCGGCGGCTTCCTGATCGCCGACGGCGCGGCCCGTTTCGACCTCGACCGCAACCTCGCGGCGGTGCTGCTGCGTCCCTTCGTCGCCGGTGGCCCCCGCCGCACGGTGCTGGGGCTGATGCTCATCACGGCGCTGCTGTCGATGTTCGT
This sequence comes from Nitriliruptoraceae bacterium, assembly GCA_047921175.1. Taxonomy (GTDB): domain Bacteria; phylum Actinomycetota; class Nitriliruptoria; order Nitriliruptorales; family Nitriliruptoraceae; genus T1Sed10-7. The sequence goes on from JBLRWQ010000004.1 coordinate 49,042, forward strand.
CTCCAACACCGCGACGACGGCGACCATGTTCGCGGTCGTGCTGCCGGTCCTCGCCGCGCTCCCACCCGGCCGGGCACGGACGGGCCTGGCCCTGGCGATCCCCTTCGCGGCCAACATCGGTGGGATCGGCACCCCCGTCGGCACGCCGCCGAACGCGATCGCGCTGGGCCAGCTGTCATCCCGCGGCATCACCGTGTCCTTCCTGGACTGGATGCTGCTGACCGTGCCCTTGATGGTCGTGGTCCTGCTCGGCGCGTGGTGGCTGCTGACCCGTCGTTTCATCCCGCGGGACACCCCTCTCGAGATCGATCTGCGGCCGCGCTTCAACCGCTCGCCCGCGGCGCTGATCTTCACCGGGGTCGCAGGGCTGACCGTCCTGCTGTGGCTCACCGAGCCCCTGCACGGCCTGGCCTCCTCCACCGTCGGCTTCATCCCCGTCGTCCTGCTGCTCGCGACCGGCGTGCTGGGCGCCAAGGACCTGCAGGGCCTGCAGTGGCACGTGCTCTGGCTGGTGGCCGGCGGCATCGCGCTCGGTGCGGGCATCGGCGCGTCCGGCCTGGACCGTTGGCTGCTCGAGCTGGTCGCGTGGGACCGGCTCCCCGGGATGCTGCTCCTCGCCCTGCTCGTGCTGGCCGGGCTGGCCCTGTCGTCGGTCATCTCCTCGTCCGCTGCGGCCAACCTCCTGATCCCGCTGGCGCTCAGCCTGGCCACCGGCCTGTCGCTCGACCCGGTGCTGGTGGCGGTGCTGGTGGCGCTCGGCTGTGCGCTGGCGATGCCGCTGCCGATCAGCACCCCCCCGAACGCCATCGCGTACGCCACCGGTGAGGTGCCACAGCGCGCCATGATCGTCACCGGGCTGGTGATCGGGCTGGTCGGCGGTGGGCTGCTGGCCTTCGCCATGCCATCCTGGTGGTCCTGGCTGGGGCTGCTGTGAGCGGGTCGTCCCCGACCTGCGCTCTGGTCGCCGGCCGCGACGGTGCGGTGCGCGACGCCCTGGTCGCGGAGCTCCGGCTGGGCTTCGGGTCCCTCGTCGAGGTGCTCGCGACCGACCAGCCACGAGACGTGCTCGCCGACCTCGACACGGCCACCACCGTCGGCCTGATCCTGGTGCTGGACGACGAGCGCAGCAGCGACGACCGGATCGCCGAGCTCGCCCAGGATCCGCGCGGCCGCGGGGCCTGCACCCTCCTGATCACCGACCGCGGTGAACTCGACGACGTCGGCGCAGCGATCGACGGGGACCGCATCGCCGCCGTGATCCCCGTGCCCTGGCCGGCCGGTCGGGTAGCGGAACACGCACGCGCCCAGCTCGCCCGTCGGCTGCGGAGCCGCAACCCGGCTGACCCCCGCCTGGCCCACCTCGACCGGGGCGGGCGCCCGTTGGAGCTGCCGACGAGCTCCCTGCTCCGGGACCTCGAGGCGGACGAGCAGGCCCTCACCGACCGGCTGGTCGCCGCCTTCGACCGCGCCCTGGGCCGGCGGCCGCGCTTACGCCTGCCCGCCGGGACCCGGCTGACGCACCAGGGTGTCGGGGTGGACGGTGTCGTCGTCGTCCTCGCCGGATCGGTCGCGCTGGACCGGGCCAGCGAGGTCGGCGAGCTCCGCCTCCATCACGCCTCCACCGGCCCGGTGGTCGGCCTCCTGTCGCTGACCCAGCAGCGCCAGGCCTTCTTCACCGCACGTGCCACCACCGACGTGCTGGTGGTCCACATCAGCCTCGAGCAGCTCGACCACGCCCTCGACGTGGAGCCGGACGTCGGCGCGGCCATGGCGGCAGCCACCGCCCGGGCGCTGGCCCGACGGCTGCGTCGAGCCGAGCAGCTCCAGGTCGAGAAGATCCAGCTCAACCGGGAGCTGGACCGCGAACGCGCGTCTCTCGCGACGGCACTCCACGAGCTGGAGGACGCACGGCTGGAGCTGGTCGAGTCCGCCCGCATGGCGACCCTCGGCGAGCTGTCGGCCGGCATCGCGCATGAGCTCAACAACCCGGCCTCGGCGGTGCGCCGTGCTGCGACCTTCATCGCCGAGGACCTGCGCGCGCTCCTCGCCGACCATCCGGACGGCACCGCCCGTACAACGGCCTTCCAGGCCGGGCTCGACAGCACCCCCCTGCCCACCGCCCGACAGCGTGCGCTCCGCGCCGCGATGACCGAGGTCGTCGCCGACCGGGCCATGGCACACCGCCTCGTCGATGCGGGGCTCACCGACCCCGACGTGGTCCAGGAGCTCACCCGGGGGCGCTCGACCGCTGGCCGGGAGCTCCTGGCCACCGCCGCGGAACTCGGCGCCGCCGTCCGCAACCTCGAGCGCGGCACGACGCGGATCGGCGACCTGGTCCGGAGCCTGCGCAGCTACGCCCGACCGACCGACGCCGCGGTCGAGGTGGACGTGCGCACCACCCTCGACGACGCCCTCCAGCTGGTGTCCCACCGGCTCGATGGGCTCGAGGTGGTGCGCGACGACGACCCCGAGCTACCGACGATCGCCGGTCATCCCGGCCCGCTGGGCCAGGTCTGGACCAACCTCGTGCTCAACGCGGTCGACGCCCTGGACGGGTCCGGACGGCTCACGATCCGTAGCAGCACGGACGGCGGCGCCGTCCTCGTGTCCATCGCCGACGACGGACCGGGGATCCCACCCGAGCTGCTCGACAAGCTGTTCGAACCGCGCTTCACGACCAAGCAGGGCCGGGTCCGCTACGGCCTCGGCCTCGGCCTGGCCATCAGCGAACGCATCGTGCACGAGCACGGTGGCACCATCAAGGTCACCTCGGAGCCGGGCGACACCGTGGTGACGGTCCGCCTCCCCGTCGCCTGACCCGCCCGCGCCCCACCCCACGCCCTTGACCAAGGAGCGACCATGCGTCTGGCTGTACTGGTGCTCGAGGACGAACCGGAGGTCCGAGCAGCACTGCTGCGGGACCTGGCGATCCTGGACCCGCCGGTCCGCGTCGAGCCCGCGGAGAACGTCGACGACGCCCGGGTCGTGCTCGGCGAGCTCGTCGCCGCCGGCGACCTCCTGGCGCTGGTCCTGGCGGACCACCGGCTGCCGGGCACCACGGGGGTGGATCTGCTGGTGGAGCTCCACGGCGACCCGGCGCACAGCAGCGCACGCAAGGTGCTCGTGACCGGGCAGGCCGACCAGCAGGACACGATCCGGGCGGTCAACGAGGCCGGGCTCGACCGCTACGTCACCAAACCCTGGGACGCCGAGGAGCTGGTCGCCCTGGCGCGCAGCGAGCTCACCAGCTACGTGTTGGCGGAGGACCTCGATCCCCTCCCCCACCTGCGGGCGCTGGACGCCGCCCGCATCATGCCTGCCCTCCGTGGTCGTGGTGACCGATGAGCGGAGAGCCGCGCAAGGGCCTGTCGGAGCGGCTGTACGGCGCCCTGCTCGAGGCCCCGAACGGCCTCGAGGACCTGGAGGACGAGGTCGCCCGCAACGTCCCCGGCAACGCCGTGCGGCAGGTCGCGGCGCTGACCCTGCAGAAGGCGGGCGACCTGGTCGTGGATGCCAAGACCGTGCTGACCTGGCTGCTGGCCGCGCTCGGCGCGCCGGCCAGCCTCACCGGGCTGCTGGTACCGATCCGCGAGTCCGGCTCGATGCTGCCACAGGCCAGCCTCGCCCCGCTGGTCCGACGGCGCGCGGTCCGCAAGTGGATCTGGGTCCTCGGCGCGGCGCTGCAGGCCGTCTCGGTGCTGGCGATGGCGGCCATCGCCGCGACGCTGGAGGGTGCGGCAGCCGGGATCGCGCTCCTGGTGGCCCTGGCGGGGTTCAGTCTGGCCCGGTCGCTGTCGTCGCTGACCTCCAAGGACGTGCAGGGACGCACCCTGCCCAAGGGCACCCGCGGGCAGATCAACGGGTACGCGACCATCGGTGCGGGGCTCGCCTCGATCACCGTCGGGCTGGGGCTCCGCCTGCTTGGGGGTGACGACGCCGCACCGAGCACCTTCGCCTGGCTGCTCACCGGGGCGGCGGCCGCCTGGGTCCTGGCCGCGCTGGTCTTCGCGCGCATCCACGAGCCCCCCGGCGAGCACGATCCCGAGGCCGCCGCAGGCGGGAACGCCCTCGCCGACGCCGTCCGGCTCCTGCGCGACGACCGACCCTTCCGTCGCTTCGTGCTCGCCCGGACCCTGCTGCTCGTCTCCGCGCTCAGCCCGCCCTTCGTGGTGACGCTCGCCACCGAGCAGGGGGGCGCTGGGCTGCAGGGGCTGGGGTCCTTCGTCATCTCCAGCGGGATCGCCGCGCTGATCGGCGGGCGACTGTGGGGACGGCTGGCGGACCGCTCGTCGCGCCGGGTCATGATGGTGGCCTCCGGGTTGTCCGCCGGCATCGTCGTGCTGTTCCTCGCAGGGCTACGGCTGGAGGCCGTGCGCACGGCGGCGCTCGTCTACCCGGCCACCTACCTGCTGCTGGCCCTGGTCCATCACGGCTCGCGGATCGGGCGCAAGACCTACGTGGTCGATCTCGCGGAGGGCGACCAACGCACCGAGTACGTCGCCGTGTCCAACAGCGCCATGGGGGCCCTGCTGCTGGTGGTGGGCGTCGCCACCTCGGCGGTGGCCCTGCTGGGGGCGGAAGCGGCCCTGCTGGCGCTGGCGCTCTTCGGCGCGACCGGCGTGGTGGTGAGCCGTTCCCTGCCCGAGGTCAGCGCCGGCTAGAGCGCGCGCAGGACCACGGTGAGCAGCCACGATGCGAGCATGACCGTGCCGAACACCAGCTCCAGCAGCACGCCGATGCCGTAGCCGGCCAGCACCGCCCGGGTCGAGCGCCCCGCCTCGACGCGGTCCCCGAGCCGTCCCCACTCACCGAGGTAGAGGCCGGCGAGCGCGCCGACGAGCAGGCCGAACACCGGCAGGACGACGACACCGATCGTGGCGCCCAGCACCACCGGCCCGAGCGAGCGCGGGGACGCACCGGCCGCGCGGCCGCGACGGGCCGGCAGCGCGATCGTGGCCACCGTGCCGCCGGCGAACAGCACCGTCAGCCAGGTGACCACGCCCCAGCCCACGGGGCCGCCGCCCTGCCACAACAGCGAGGTGACGCCGACCAGCCAGACGATCAGCAGCCCGGGCAGGACCGGAACCACCACCCCGACGAGCCCGAGCAGCATGACCAGGAAGGCCAGCGACAGGACGAGGATCTCCATCGCTGCCTCCCGGTTCGGTGGGCCGGGCGGGGCTCGAACCCGCGCCTGACGGATTATGAGTCCGCTGCTCTGACCAGCTGAGCTACCGGCCCCGGAACACGGCAGCGTACTGTCCCCCTGCGTGGCGCCCGTCCGGGCTGCACGGTCCAGGAGGCCCTCCGCGGTGGGAAGCGTGCTGGCGCTGCTCGCGGCCGCCGGGTTCGGGATCTCGGATGTGACCGGTGCGGTCGCGGCCCGCCGACTGTCCGCCCTGACGGTCACCCTCGGCATCCAGGTGACCGGCCTGCTCGTGCTGCTCCCGGCGCTGCTGCTGCTCCCCGGCGAGGTCGCGCCGCGGGCGCTGGCCACCGGGGCCGTGGCCGGGGTGTTCGGGACCGTCGGGCTGGTCCTGTACCTGCGGGCCATGGCCACGGGCCCGATCGGGGTCATCTCCCCCGTCGCGGCGCTCGTCGGCGCCGCGGTCCCCGTCGGCTGGGGCATCGTGCTCGTCGGGGATGACGTCGGTGGCCTGCAGCTGCTCGGCATCCTGCTGGGCCTGGCGGCGGTGGTCGCCGTGGCCTCGGGCCCCGGTGGCGGCGACCGTCGGGCGGGGGCACGGACCGCCACCGCCGCGGCCGTCTCCGGTGCGGCCTTCGGGCTGTTCTTCGTCGCGCTCGACGCGAGTCCGGCCGACTCGGGGCTGTGGCCCGTGCTGGGCTCCCGACTGACCGCCATCGGCCTCCTGACCGCCACCGTCATCGTCCGCGGCCGACCGCTGGTGCCCGTCGGATCGGGCCGCCTGGTGCTGATCAGCGGTATCGGTGACGTCACCGGCAACGTCCTGTTCCTGCTGGCCACCCGGATCGGACTGCTGAGCCTCGTCTCCCTGCTGACCTCGCTCTACCCGGTGGTGGCGCTGCTGGTCGCCCGGTGGTGGCTCCAGGAGCGCCTGACCGGGGTGCAGGCGACGGGGGTCGTGGCGGCGCTGCTGGCCACCGGCCTCCTGGTCGGCGGGGGCTAGCTAGGCTCGGTCGCAGCGTCACAGGGGAGGTGGACGCGTGGATCGTGGACCGATCGAGGTCATCGTGTTGTCGTTCCCGGGACTGGGCCGCCCGGAGGGCGTGGACCTGGCCGTCGAGGCGATGCGCGAGGTCGGCGACATCCGGCTGATCAGCGCCATGACGGTCACCCGCCCGACCGTCGGGGAGGCCGAGGTCGAGCAGGTCGCCGCCTACGACGACGTCGGCGACGTCGCCGCGGACATCCTCGCCTACACCGCCGTCGGCATGCCCAACGCCGCGGCGGTCGACGCCGCCGTGGCGACCGTGGAGCCCGGTTCCACCGCGGTGCTGTTCGTGGTCGAGCACGTGTGGGCGATCGGGTTCGCCTCCGAGGTCCGTGCTGCCGGGGGTCACCTCGTCGACGCGGTCCGGTTGCCGCAGGAGCTGCTCGACGCCACCGAGGAGGCCCTCGGTCAGGCACCGAGCTCGACCCGCTGACCGGGGAGGCCGACGTGCGCGTGCTCCGCTACCCGCAGTCCTGCCTCGTGGTGGAGGTCGGCTCCGTCCGCCTGGCGATCGACCCGGGCACCTTCGTGACCGCCCGGTTCTCCCTCGACGAGCTCGGACCCCTCGACGCGGTGCTGTACACCCACCGGCACGCCGACCATCTCGACCTCGAGGTGGTCGAGGACCTGCTGGCCCAGGGGGCCCGCCTCTACGGCAACGCGGACGTCGCCGAGCTGCTCGGACCCTCGCGTTGCACGACGGTCCGCGACGGGGAGCCGATCACCGTGGCCGGCGTGGACGTGCTGCCGCGCGACCTGCCGCACGTCGTGATGGTCGACGGCTCCCCCGGCCCGCCGAACACCGGCTTCCTCCTCGCGGACACGCTGTTCCACCCCGGGGACGGGATGGAGCTGACCGGACTCCACGCGCCGGTCGCGGCGGTGCCCATCGCCGGACCGTCGATCAGCTTCCGTGACGCGTACCGTCTGGTGCAGCGGCTCGGGGCACAGCACGTGGTCCCGATCCACTACGACGCGTTCGTCGCGGACCCGGCGCACTTCGCTCGCGTCTGCGACCTCGCCGAGGTGCACGTCCTGGCCGACGGCGCCGGGGTGGAGCTGCCGGGCAGCTGAGGGCCGTCCGGGTCGGCGGACAGAGGCCGGATCGGCGCCGGGCTCCTCGACGGTCGGGGACGACCGACGCCCTGCCCGCGTGGAAGGACCGCGCGACGTTCCGGGTTCCCTCCCACCGACGCCACGGACACGACCAACGAGGCTCCATGCGCCGGACGCTCCTCCTCGCGCTCTCGGCCGGATGCGCGCTGGCCGCCTGCACGGCCCAGGGCACCGGATCCTTGGCCGAGCAGGCGGCTGCGATCGACGAGGACCTCGGCGAGGACTGGGACGCACAGGTCGTGGAGGACCCGACCGACGGCCGCTACGTGCTCGCCAGCCCGAGCGGCGCGGAGGTGTGGACCATCGGCACCCCCACGACGGCGTTGGCCGCGGCGACCGCGGGGACCGCCTGGACCACGTTCTGGCTCCCGGTGGTCGAGGCGACCACCATCGACGGCAGCAACATCCGCGCGGTGGTCGCCGACACCCACTCGGTACCCGGCAACGTCGTGTCGTGGCAGGTCAACGTCAACGCGGACGATCCCGGCGTCGACCTCGGGCTGGAGGAGCTGGCGACCGAGCTCAGGACCCGGTTCACCGACCAGGGCCTGGAGGTCGTCGAGGCCCGCACGACGAGGTGGAACGACCGGGACATCGTGCTCGTGGCCTTCGAGGTCCCGGCCGAGGTCTTCGGGGAGGAAGCGCGGCACGTGCGCCAGTGGTTCATCCCCGAGCAGGAGCCGGCGGCCATGTGGTCGCTCAGCTGCGACGCCCCGGCCGATCCGGACCTCACGGCCGAGCTGTGCCGAACCGGCCTCGACGGGTTCCGATCGTCCGACGGGGCGACCGCAGACCCGGGCGCCGCGATCTGATCGCGGGGCGGCGACCGCGACCTCGCGGTAGCGGGCGGCGAGGGTGTCGACCGTCTCGTGGGTGTTCAGGCCGCTCGGGTTGGGGACGAGCCACAGCTCGGCGCCAGCGAGCCGCTCCTCCTGCCGACCGAGCTCCGCCGTGGGGCGACGGAAGGCGGTGCGGTAGGTCGTGACGCCGGCGAGGGCCACGACCCGGGGACACCAGGCCGACAGCCGGATCTCGAGGGCGGCTGCACCAGCCCGCAGGTCCGCGGTGGACAGCTCCGAGGCCCGGGCGGTCGCGTGCGCGACGAGGTTGGTGATCGCGATGCCGCGGTCGAGCAGCTCGGCCCGGTCGGCGTCGGTCAGGGCCGCGGTCCGGTCGAGCTCCCGGTCGGTGATCCCGGCGCGGTACAGCGCCGGGTAGAAGCGGTTCGTGGGGTGCGCGACGTGCGTGCCCGTCGCCGCGGTCCACAGGCCGGGGTTGATGCCGACAGCTCAGACCAGCTCGCCCAGCAGGGCGACCATGTCGAGGTCGTCGTGGAGCTGGTGCTGCAGCATGAACCGGTCCACGCCGGCCTCGGAGTACGCGACGAGCCGGGCCGTCGCCTCGTCGACGGTGCCGATCACCCACTCGTCCCGCAGCCCGTCCAGCCAGGCGTCGAGGTCGCCATCGGCACCGGAGCGCTCCTTGAGCCGAGCCGCCCGGTCACGCACCTCCGCCTGGTCCCGACCGAGCAGGCAGCCGGTCATGATCGACAGGGGGAGCGGGTCGCGTCCCACCTCGGCACAGGCGGTCGTGAGCCGGCTGCGGCGCTCGCCCACGGCCGCGAGCGACGGGAACACGGTGTTGTACTCGTCGGCGAAGCGGGCGGCGAGCCGCACCGACCGCGGGCCGGCGGTGCCACCGATGATCAGCGGCACCCCCGCAGCCTGGAGCGGCTTCGGGTTGGCCACGCACTCCTGGAGGCGATAGTGCCTGCCCTGATGGTCGAAACGGTCCTCCCGGAACTGGCGGGTCACGATCTCCACCTGCTCCTCCAGTACCTCGAAGCGGGTCCCGAGGTCGTGGAAGGCGAAGCCGAAGCTGCGGTGCTCGAGCTCATGCCACCCGGCACCCATCCCGAGCTCGATGCGTCCACCGGAGGTGTGGTCGGCGGTGACCACGTTCTTCGCCAGCACCGACGGGTGCCGGAAGGAGGTCGGCGAGACCATCGTCCCGAGCCGGATCCGCTCGGTGATGGCGCCGAGCGCGCCCAGCACCACCCAGGCATCCAACGAGGAACGCTCCGGGTGGGTGGCCACGGAGCGGTAGTGGTCGGAACGGAACAGGCCCTCGAGGCCAGCGGCCTCCGCCGTCCGCGCCAGCGCCTGCCACTGCGGCCAGGTCACCGACTCCTGCCCCTCGACCATCAGGTTGATGCGCATCGCGCCTCTCCTCCACCGCGGACCGACGACGCTAACGGGTCGGCGACTCCGGTGGCCAGCCGCGGGATGCCGGGGCCGCTCAGCCCGGCGGGCGATCCGCACCCGGGATCGAGAGGCCGTAGGGGAGCTCGAGGCGGTGGGCGGCGAGCAGGTCGGCGTCGGCGAGCAGCTGCGCCGTCGGGCCGTCCGCCACGACCCGGCCCCCGTCCATCAGCACCGTGCGGGGACACAGCTCCAGGACCAGGGGCAGGTCGTGCGTGACGAGCAGCTGGGTGACCTCGAGACCGGCCAGGGTGGTGATGAGCTCGCGCCGCCCGGCGGGGTCCAGCCCCGCGGTGGGCTCGTCGAGCACCAGCAGGTCGGGGCGCAGCGCGAGCACCGTGGCCAGCGCGGCCCGGCGGCGTTCCCCACCGGAGAGGTGGTGCGGCGCACGGTCTGCCAGGTGGGCGATGCCGAGCGAGGCCATCGCGGTCGCGACCCGCTCGTCGAGCTCCGCGCCGCGCAGGCCGTGGTTCGCGGGACCGAAGGCCACGTCATCACGCACCGTGGCCATGAACAGCTGGTCCTCGGCGTCCTGGAACACGAACCCGACCCGCTGTCGCACCTCGCGGAGGGTGCGCGCCTCCACCGGGAGCCCCGCGACGGCGAGCCGGCCACGCTCGGGCCGTAGCAGCCCGTTGGTGTGCAGGCTGAGCGTCGTCTTGCCCGCCCCGTTGGGGCCGACCAGCGCGACCCGCTCCCCCGCGGCCACCACCAGGTCGACACCGACGAGCGCCGGCGTCCCGTCCGGGTAGCGGTAGTGGACGTCCTCGACCACCAGGGCCTGGCGGGACGACGCGCTCATCCGAACCCTCCTCCCAGCCCGCCCGCGAGGACGTGGCTGATCACCCGGATCACCGCGGCGGTCGCCGGGACGGCGAGGACGCCGAGCCAGACCGACAGCGGCACCGGCGGCTCCTCCACCAGGGCCGGCAGCCGGCCGGTGAAGCCGCGCGCGAGCATCGCGGCATGCACCCGCTCGCCCCGCTCGTAGGAGCGGACGAACAGCACCCCGAGCCCGGCCGTCAGCGGGCGCAGCTGCCACAGCCAGCGGGGGTCGTAGCCGCGGGCGGTCATCGCCCGGCGCTGCCGGGACACCTCCGCCACGATCACCTCGAGGTAGCGGACCATCAGCGCCGCGATCTGGGTCAGCAGCGGGGGCACCCGCAGCCGCTCGAGCCCCCGCAGCAGGTCGGGCACCTCCGTCGTCGCGACCAGGAGCAGGGAGGCCGCGGCGCCCAGCAGGGCCCGGGCCGCCACCCCGAACCCACCCCACAGGCCCGCCTCGGACACCGACAGCCCGAGCACCTCGATCCGGGGGCCCGAGGCGACCAGGGGCAGCACCAACGCCGTGAGCAGGAACGGCGCCACGACCACGAGGCGGACCAGCAGGAACCGGACCGGCACGCGCGAGACACGGGCGACCAGGGCCAGCAGGACGGCGATCCCGGCGTAGGCGAGCGGCTGCTGGTTCGGCGTGGTCGCGATCACCACCGCCAGCAGGAACGCGGCGACGATCTTGCCGTGCGCCGGCAGCCGGTGGGTGACCGAGTGCTCGTGGAGGTACAGCGCGTGCGCGTGACCGGCCCCCATCGTCAGGCCTGCCCGGGCGGGCGGCGTCGCGGCGTGGACGATGGGCGGCCGCAGGGCCCGGGGACGGTCACCGGCGGGTCGAACCGGAGCGTGCCCCGGCAGCGCCGCGACGCTCGCGGATGGCCAGGAACAGTCCGGACCCGACCGCGAGGGTGAGCAGGGTGCCCGTGAACCCGGCGATCGCCAGGCTCACCGGTTCGCTGGCCACCCCGGCGGTGGCGTAGTCGTTGAAGATGCTGCCGGCCAGCAGGTGCTCCTCCTCCGCGTCGTCGAAGCCGAGGTCCTCGGCGACCCGTTCGAGCCCGTCGGGCTCGTCGACGGCGAACTGGGCGACCCCGACCGAGGTCACCAGGGCCGCGGCCAGCCCGACCAGGATCGGACGGGTACGTGGCCGTCGCTGCCCCGGCCCCGCGACCTCGATGCCGGCGGCGCCGCGGACCAGGTCGGGCCGGACCGCCAGGACCGCGGCGACCACCCCGGCGGTGATCAGCGCCTCGCCGATCCCGATGAGGGTGTGGACCCCGACCATCGCGGTGAAGACCCGGTCGAAGGGCACCGGTGCGGAGGCGCCGAACAACCACAGCAGGCTGAAGGCGATCGCCGACAGCAGCACCGAGGCGAACCCGGCCAGGGCCGAGGCGATGGTCACGCCCGAACGGGTCGCCGGCAGGAGCCACCGGGCACCCCGGAACACGGCCCAGCCCCCCAGCGAGGTGACCACGGCCATGGTCAGCACGTTGTAGCCGAGCGCGGTGAGCCCGCCGTCGGCGAACACGAGCGCCTGGACGAGCACCACCACCGCGACCACCAGCAGCCCCAGCGACGGCCCGAGCAGCACGGCCGCGAGCGCGCCACCGAGCAGGTGGCCGGTCGTGCCCGCAGCGACGGGGAAGTTGACCATCTGCGCCGCGAACACGAACGCGGCGGTCACCCCCGCCAGTGGGATCCGGTCATCGTCGAGCTCGGGACGCGATGCCCGCACCGCTGCACCGATCGCGCCGGCGCTGACCACCCCGGTGACGATCGCGGTCGGCGCGGTCAGGAACCCATCGGGTGCGTGCACGTGCCTCTCCCCTGCGCGTCCTGCCGGCCGGACCCGACCGGCCGGCGACCACTACTGCGACTCTATCGCAGCAAGGTGGACGACGCACGCAGACCGGCGCGCCGACGCAGCCGGGCCACCTGTGCTGCGGGCAGGACCGCGTCCAGGCCATCGGGCGGGAGCAGGCCGGCACGCAGGAGCAGGGCGGCGGCGGCGAACCGGTCACCATCACGGTCGAACACCGCGAGCGCCGGCGGCGGGATCGTGCCGGCGATCCCCGGGCCGGTGAGGAGGTGGCGCAGGGCCATCCGACGCTGCCAGCCGTCCGGGACGCTTGCGAGCAGTGCCGCGAGGCGGTCCGCCGGCACCGGCCCGGACACGCCGGCGAGCACATCCCGCCGGGCGCGGACGTCACCGGCGGCAGCGACCTCGGCAGCGAGCCGCATCCAGCGGTCGGCAGGCGCCCTCGCCGCGGGACGGGCTGCCGACGCCTCGGGCGTCGCCGGGGTCGCGCGCGCCAGCACCCGGGTCCGTGGCCGCGGCCGCGGGCTGCTCCGGGGTACCGGCGGGGCGGGCGGTCCCGCCGGGTCCTCGGCGACCGGCGAGCGCACCGCTGACGGGGCACGATCCGGCCTGCCGGTGGTCGTCGGTGGCGGCCGGGCCGGATCGGGTGGCGAGGGCGCAGGTGCCGGCTGCGGCGACGAGGCGTCGAGGAGCTCCTCGGCGACCCGGGCCACCTCGGCGGGTGCGAGCCCGAGCAGGTCCTGGGCGATGGCGGTCTGAGCGGCCGGTGGGACCTCGAGGTCCTCGAGGTGGCGGGCGACGGTGCTGGCGGCGACGGGCGCCCCGTGCGCCAGCAGCCGCTCCACCAGCAGCTGCCGGTCCTGCCCGGTCAGCCCCTGCACGGCCCGGGTCGCGGTGCGCACCGCCTGGACGCGGCTGGACGGCTCCGACGCGGCGCGCAGCTGCGTCAGGGCGCCGGCGAGGACCCGCAGCTGGTCGGACGTGGGCTCCATCGCCGCGCTCCTGCCGTCGTGTCAGGCGGCCGTGCTCACGTCTCGTCGTCCGGTCGCTCGCCCGCCCGAGCGGCGGGCGGCGCGTCGTCCTGGGTGCTGCCCCCGCCGAGGCCGGCCAGCAGGCCGCGCAGGTCGAGCCCGGTCAGGTCCGAGCCGATCTGCAGGCCCTGCTCGACGTTCGACGCGACGCTGCGGGCCAGCGAGGACGCCCCGTCGGTGGAGATCACCGTCATCCGCTCCACCGCGCTGAGCGGCTCGGAGGCAGCACCGACCAGGTCCGGGAGCACCCCGGCGATCAGGTCCAGGGTGGCCGCGTCGCCGTAGAGGCGGAACGCCTCCGCGTTCTTGCGTCGGGCCTCGGCCTCGGCCTCGCCGCGGGCCAGGATCGCGGCCGCCTCGGCGCGGCCCTCGAGCTCCACCGCCTCGGCCATGCGGGCGCGTCGGGCCTTCTCCGCGTCGGCCTCGAAGATCGCCGCGTTCTTGGCCGCCTCGGCCTCCTGCTCGATGCGGTAGCGGTCGGCATCCGCGGGCTTGCGGACCTCGGTGTCGAGCTGCCGGTCACGCAGGGCCGCCTCCTGGACCGCGACCCGCTCCTGCTCCTGGATGACCTCACGGTTGCGGGCGGCCTCCCGCAGCGGGCCGGCCGCGGCGGCCTGGGCCTGGGCCTCGTCGGTCTCCGCCTTGATCTCCGCCTTGCGGAGCTCCAGCTGGCGCTCCTGGACCGCGACCGCCTCCTCGGCCCGCAGCCGCTCCTCCTCGGCGGCCTGGTTGGCGCGGGCCTCGGCGATCTTGGCGGTCTGCTCCACCCGTGCCGCTTCTGGCCGGCCGAGGTCGTTGAGGTAGGTGCCCTCGGCCTGGATGTCCTGGAGCTGGAAGGTGTCGAGGGTGAGCCCCTGGTTGGTGAGCGAGGTCTCGGCCTCCTCGGCGACCGCGGAGGCGAACCGGGCCCGGTCCTTGATGATCTCCTCGATCGTGAGCCGGCCGACGATGGCGCGCAGCGACCCGGCCAGCACCTCGGTGGTGAAGGTGTCGACCTCCTTCTGCTGGGTCAGGAACCGCTGGGCGGCGGCACGGATCGCGTCCTCGTTCCCGCCGACCTTGACCACCGCGACCCCGTCGAGGTCGGCCTTGATGCCCTGGCTGGACACGGCCCCGCGGATGCTGACGGAGATGCGTCGGGAGGACAGGTCCATCACGTGCAGGCGCTGCACGAAGGGCAGCACGAACACGCTCGCACCCATGATGACCTTCTGGCCGCTCATGTCGTAGGAGATGTCCCCGGTCTCCGGGTTCTTGACCGGTTCACCCTTGCGCCCGGTGATGATGAACGCCTCGTTCGGCCCGGCGACCTTGATGCGGGACACGATCGTGGCGCCGACGAGCACCAGCAGGAAGACCGCGCCGACGATGCCGAGCACCAGCGGCGAGGGGAACAGGGCGTCGAACACGTCTGGCTCCGCTCGCTCAGGCCTCGGGGTCGAGGCGCGCGACGACCACCGCGGATGCGGACAGCACCGCGGTGACCTGGATCTGGACGCCGACGGGCAGCGGGTCGGTGGCCCGGGCGTTGTACTTGCGCTGCTCACCGTGGTGGCGGATCGTCACCTCGCCGTACCCGTCGGCCGGGATCGGGGTGATGACGACCCCCGGGGTGCCTTCCAGCCCACGCGTCGTGACGGTGGCGTCGGTCGGCATGCGCATCAGGCTGCGCATCATCACCAGCGCGATCCCGCCGATCACCACCCCGCTGCCGAGCCCGCCGAGGGCGGCGACGGTGGCGTTCGCGTCGGTGGAGGCCATCACCAGCGCCGCACCGAACCCGAAGGAGGCCAGGAAGGACCCGAGCACCGGGGCGGAGAACACCCCGCCGCCGACGTCGAGGTCGAAGGCGCCGAACACGCCGTCGAGCACCTCACCGAGCACCAGCGCCGCGAGCACGATGAGCAGCCCGACGCCCCCGATGACGAGGTAGACGGTTGCGGCGGTGCCACCGAGCAGGGACTCGACCATGCCCGCACCCTACTCCGCGTGACCGGCGTCGCGCCGGGTCACGCGCGCACGATGCGCCGGACGGCCCCGTCCAGGTCGAGGACGAGCACCTCGCCGTCCGCCTCGATGACGAAGGCGACCACCCGCCCGCCGTCGATGCCGAGGTCCGCCTGCTCGACCAGGTCACCGTCGGCGTCGACCACGAGCCCTCGGACGCTGCCGTTGCAGCTGTCGGCGTAGAGGTAGGCCCCGTCGAGCTCCGGGATGGCCGCGCCGCGGTAGACCACGCCGCCGGTCACCGCACAGCCCTCCGGCCCGCGCGTTTCGTAGGTGTAGACCGGCGGCACGTGGTCGTCGGGTTCCTCCCCGGCGAAGGGCTCGAGGCCCTCCATCAGGTTCCAGCCGAGGTTCGCACCGGGCAGCTCCGCGAACGGGAGGCGGGTGATCTCCTCCCAGCGGTCCTGGCCGACGTCACCGATCCAGACATCACCGGTGACCGGGTCGAAGGAGAACCGCCACGGGTTGCGCAGCCCGTAGGCCACGATCTCGGGCGCCGCCCCCTCGACATCCAGGAAGGGGTTGTCGGCCGGCACGGCGTACGGATCCCCGCCCTCCGGGTCGAGCCGTAGCAGCGCCCCGAGCGGGGTGGTCAGGTCCTGGCCGGCCTCGAGCGGGTCCCCGGCCGAGCCGCCGTCCCCGAGGCCGTAGTAGAGGAAGCCATCGGGGCCGAGGTGCAGGTCGCCGCCGTTGTGGTTCGGGTAGGGCTGCTGGAGGCGGAAGAAGGTCCGCCGGTCCTCAGCGCGGACCTCGCCGTCGACGAGCGGGACCGAGGTCAGCACGCTGGAGCCGGCCCGATCGGTCGACGAGACGTACAGGTACGCGCCGTCCGCGGCGACCGCGAGGCCGAGGAGCCCCCGCTCGCTCTCGGTCGAGGTCTCCGACCGCAGATCCAGGACCGCCTCGCCCGGCCCGTCCGGGGTCAGCACGTGGACCGTGCCGGCGCGCGCGGCGAGGTAGAGGGTGCCGTCGGGCGCCGCCACCCCGGCGATCGGCTCGTCGAGCTCGGCGACGGGCTCCAAGGCCAGGGCGACGGTCAGGTCGGGCGCCACCCTGGGCCGGACGTCGGTCTCCGGCACCGGATCACCGGTCGCGTCCGGCCTGTCCCCGGGCGCGCCGGTCTCCGGCTCGACGAGCGCCGGCTCCTCCGCGCGCAGGTCCGGTTCCTGCGGGCCGCAGCCGGCCAGGACCAGCCCCACGCCGAGCAGCAGGACGGTCACGGACCGGGCGGCCACATCACGACGTCGCATGCGCGCAGGCTACCGAGGGTCACCCCGTACGCTGGCGGGCGGTCCGTCGGCCGCGGTCGGGCGACCGTCCGACGGTCCGCATGGATGGACCACCCCGGAGCGAGTCTGGTGCCGACCCGCAAGCTGCCCCGGCCGACGCGCCGCCTGGCCCTGCTCGGCGCGCTCGTCCTGCTGGTGCTGACCGCGGGCACCAGCACGATCGTGTGGCTGCAGCCGGAGCCGATCGACGGGTTCTACCGGCCACCTGCCGACCTCGCGGACGCGGCGCCCGGGGAGCTGCTCCGGATCGAGCCCTTCACCCGCGGTGTGCCCGACGGGGTGCGCGGCTGGCGGATGCTGTACCGCTCGCAGGGACACGATGGCCAGCCCGTGGCGGTCAGTGGCCTGGTGCTGGAGCCGATGGAGGACACCGGTCCGCGTCCGATGGTGGCGATCGCCCACGGCTCGACCGGGGTCGCGGAGGACTGTGCCCCCACGCTGTCCGCGCGACCGCTCGCCTCGCTGCCGGCCGTGGAGGAGGCGTTGGAAGCCGGGTTCGTCGTGGCCGCCAGCGACCTCCCGGGGCTCGGGACGCCCGGCCCGCACCCCTACCTGCTCGGTGACGCCTCGGCGTTCGCGGTGCTCGACGCCGTCCGCGCGGCACAGGACCTGGCGACCGTGGACCGGGACCGCCTCGCGATCTGGGGCTTCTCCCAGGGGGGACACGCCGCGCTGTTCGCCGGGGAGTACGCCCCGAGCTACGCCCCGGAGCTCCCGCTCGATGGGATCGTGGCCTTCGCGCCCGCCACCGACCTGGCCGCGATCATCGAGCATGGCCAGGGCGGGCTCCTCGGCACGCTGCTGGTGGTCAACGCGGTGGTCGCCTGGGCGGAGGCCTACGACGAGCTGGAGCTCGACGACGTCCTCGAGGAGGACTCGATCCCGACGGCGCTCGACCTCGCCGGGCGCTGCCTGGACGGGCTGTCGCTGCCGGCCTCGACGATCCGGTCGATCCAGCTGCGGTCCGCGCTCGCCTCGTTGGACGACCCCGGCGCGCAGGCCTGGGCACCCGTGCTGGACGCGAACAGCCCGTCGGGACCGCTCCCCGCTCCCCTGCTCGTGCTGCAGGGCGCAGCGGACCCGTTCGTCCCGCCCGAGATCACCG
The DNA here is from genome assembly GCA_047921175.1 of Nitriliruptoraceae bacterium. Lineage (GTDB taxonomy): Bacteria > Actinomycetota > Nitriliruptoria > Nitriliruptorales > Nitriliruptoraceae > T1Sed10-7. The sequence continues at coordinate 66,701 of JBLRWQ010000004.1, forward strand.
AGGCCTACGTCGCGGCGCGCTGCGCCGACGGGGAGGACGTGGAGCTCCGGGTCGTCACCGGCGCCGAGCACTTCACGCTGAGCTGGCGCACGGCGGATGACGCGGTCGCCTGGACCCAGGACCGCTTCGTGGGCGAGCCGACCAGCTCCAGCTGCCCCTAGCGCCGGGAGCCACACGCCCGGGCCACCCGGTGCCGCGCGGCTGCTAGGCCAGGAACACGGTCCCGTCGCGTTCGACCAGGGTGCCCCGCCCGAGCGGCAGGATCCGCGTCAACAGCTTGAAGCCGAGACCGAGGCCGGGGATCCTCGCGAAGATGCCCTGGGGGCCCCGGGTCATCCGGCCACTGGCGACGTCGTAGCTGGCACCGTGCCACGGGCACACCAGGCAGCCCTCGTCGTCGATCGACCCGTCGGCGAGATCGGCGCCGAGGTGGCGGCATCGGCGCGTGACGGCGAACAGCTCACCCGACGCGTTGCCCACGGCGTACCGGTCAGCACCCCGGACGACGCCGGGCACCAGCTCAACAGCGGAAGCGACCTCGACCTGCCGTGCCATGGTGTGTCCTCTCGATCCTCGCTCCCCATGGTACTCCGTGGCCGCGCGGGCATCACGACGCCGTCGACCGCGCTCGCGTGCGCGGGCCGGGCACCACGGGCGGCGGCACCCGGGCGGTGATGGTGATCGGCCGCCCGTGATCGCGCTGCCCGGTCACGTCGGGCAGGGTCACCACCGTGCCCGCGCCGGCCAGCGCGTCCGCCACCCAGGCGCAGACGGCGGCGTCCAGGACGTCGTCCGGCCCGGCGTCGGTGTCTCCGGGGAACCGGTCCGGGAGCACGACCCCGTGGCGTTCCAGGACGGCGCGCCGGGTCGTCACCCCGGCCCAGGAGCGCTTGCGTGGCAGCACGTCCCCCACCAGGAGCGCGAAGGCCACCTCGGGATGGACCTCGTGCAGCTCGGGGTGCCGTGCCACGAGGGCGTCCACCTCGAGGATGCGGGGCACCAGCCGCCAGGTCTGCATGCTGATGCCGGCTCCGCAGCAGGCCACGGCGGCGGCGCTGGCCTCGGCGTGGGTGGTCAACGACCCCTCCCGGACACGATCCACCACGCTGCGCGGTGGCGCGGAGAACACGCTGCTCGCCCGTCCCGGCAGCAGGCGACGAGCGGCGGCATCCGCCTCGCGCGTCCCGTCCACGAGCCCGATCGGCATGTCGACCCCGACGGCGGCGAAGCCCTCGTCCTCGATCGCCTCCCCCAGCGTCTCGACCACCTCCACCTCGGTCACCGCACCGTCGACCAGCGTGACGCAGACCCACCCGCTCGGGCAGCCGTCGACCCCGAGCACCCGGCGGCTCACGCCCCGGCCTCCGTGGGCACCAGCCCGAGATCGCGGGCGGTGCGCTGCACGTCCGCCCGCAGCAGCGGCTCACACCCGTCGGGGAACAGCCAGCGGTGGTGCCCGAAGACCTCGAGGCTGACCTGACCGTGGAGCCGGCCCCAGGCCAGCAGAAGCAGCGGCCCGACCGCGCGGTCGACGCCAGCGGGCAGCAGGGCGTCCATCGCGCCGGGTGGGCCGGACAGCACCGGGTCGGTCAGTTCCGCATCGACGCGCAGCATCCCGGCGACGGCGGCCTCGACGATGGGCCGGGCGAGCGCGGCCCCGACGCGACCCATCGCCTCCACGGTCGGGCCCTCCGCCGGCGCCTCGTAGCCAGGGATCGGGTCACCGAACAGCAGGCCGAACTCGTTCGGATGCGCCACGGACCAGCCCCGGTAGGCCAGACCGACCGCGAGCAGCCGATCCCGGGGACCGCGATCCGGTCCCGCTACGAGCTCGACGATCGGGTCCGGCCGGTCGCGCGGCGGCAGGGCGGCCGGATCGGTGCCGAGCGCCACCTCGAGGTGGTCCGCGAGGTCGTGGTAGCCGTCCGCGATCAACGCGGTCAGCAGCCCGTCCCGGGAGTCGACGTAGCGGTACAGGCCAGCCGGGCTCATCCCCAGGCGTCGGGCGACGGACCGCAGCTTCAACCCCGATGGCCCCTCGTCCTCGACCTCCGCCAGGGCCGCAGCCTTGAGCTCCCGCCAGGTCCGCTGGCGCGCCTGCGCGCGACGCGTCGGTGCACCGTCGGTGGACATCCGTGCCTCCTGGCTCCTGCGGCAGGCGCGGCGTTCGTCGCCGTGCCGGGGCATCGCGCCCGGCGCCGTCCGCTCTGCGCACATCATAGCCCTCTTCTGCGAACGCTGCTTGCGTTGTGAACGGTGTTCGCGCAAACTGACATCAGCGAACAACGTTCGCACTCATCCTCCCGGCAGCGACGCCGGACCTCATCAGGAGAACCACGATGCGCATCACCGTCCTCGGCGCCACCGGCGGTGCCGGCCAGGCCATCACCACCGAGCTCGCCGCCCGCGGCCACGACGTCGTCGCCGCGAGCCGGTCCGCCGCCGACCGCGACTGGGCCGACGGCGTCACCGCCCGGGCCACCGACCTCACCGACGCCGTCGCCACCGCGGCCGCCTGCCGCGACGCCGAGGTGGTCGTCATGGCCGCGCAGGTCCCCTACGCGCGGTGGGCGACGGAGCTGCCCGGGCTCGTGGACCGGGCCGCGGATGCGGCCGCTGCGGTCGGTGCCCGCTTCGTGATGGTCGACAACCTGTACGCCTACGGCTCGCCGGCCACGCCGATCAGCGAGGCCACACCGGAGTCGGCCGAGACCCGCAAGGGCCGGCTGCGGGCCGAGATCGGTCAGCGTCTGCTGGCCCGTCACGCGGCCGGCGAGCTACGGGTGACGCTCGGACGGTTCGCGGACTACTACGGCCCGGTCGACGGCAACTCGCTGCTCAACCAGCTGCTGCTCGCCCCCGCCGTCCACGGGAAGACCCCCAGGACCTTCATCGCCGACGACCAACCCCACACCTTCCACGCGCTGAGGGACGTCGGTCGCGCTTTCGCCACGCTCGTGGAGGACGAGCGTGCCGACGGCCGGATCTGGATCCTGCCCGCCGCCACGGCCATCACCCAGGCCGAGGCCGTCGGCCTCGCCGCGGCAGCGCTCGGCCGGCCCCTGCGCCACCAGCGCGTCACCCCGCGGATGCTGTGGCTGCTCGGACTCGTCAACCGCCAGCTCCGAGAGGCCCGCGAGGTCGTGCCCCAGTTCGACCGTCCGTACCGGATCGACGCGAGCGCGTTCGAAGCCACCTTCGGGCCCTTCGAGACCACGCCGCACGACGTCGCGATCTCCGAGACCCTCGCCTGGCTGCAGCAGGAGCAGCCCGCGACCGTGTGACGCTCAGCCGTCGGCCCCGGTCGCCTCGACCTCGTCGCGGCGGCTCGGGGTCCCGTCCGGCTCGACCGCCTCGCCGACCTCCCCGTGCAGGATGCAGGCGGCGAGGTGGTCCTCGCCCCCGGCCGGCTGCAGCGCGGGGTCGATGCGGTCGCAGGCGTCGATCACCTCGGGGCAGCGCGTCCGGAAGCGGCAGCCGCTCGGTGGGTCGATCGGCGAGGGCACGTCGCCGGTGAGGCGGATCCGCTCCCGCTCACGTTCGCGCACCGGGTCCGGGACCGGGATCGCGGACAACAGGGCACGCGTGTAGGGGTGCTGCGCGTCGCGGTACAGCTCGAGGCGTTCGGCCTCCTCCACGACCCGACCGAGGTACATCACCGCGATGCGGTCACAGACGTGCTGGACGGCCGCCAGGTCGTGGGCGATGAACAGGTACGCGAGCCCGAGGTCCTGCTGGAGCTCGTTGAGCAGGTTCATCACCTGGGCCTGGATGGACACGTCCAACGCGGCGATGGGCTCGTCGCAGACGATGAAGTCCGGCTCACAGGCGATCGCGCGGGCGATGCCGATGCGCTGCCGC
>JBLRWQ010000005.1:0-69811 GCA_047921175.1 Nitriliruptoraceae bacterium
CCGGGCCAGCACCTCGGCGCGCTGCTCGTCGTCCCACAGCAGGTAGGTGGTCACGTTGGGCAGGATCGGCTCCTCCCCGAGGTAGAACCGGATCAGGTCGGGCACGAAGGCGTAGACGGCCTTGTCGTCCGCGACCCCGTTGCCGATCGCGTTGACGATGGTCACGTTGCCGGCACGCGCCGCGGACAGCAGCCCCGGCACACCGAGCGCCGAGTCCGCCCGGAACACGACGGGGTCGAGGAAGTCGTCGTCGATGCGGCGGTAGATGACGTCGACCCGCTTGAGCCCCTGGGTGGTGCGGGTGTGGACGACATGGTCCTCGACGACCAGGTCACGGCCCTCGACCAGCTCCACGCCCATCTGCCGGGCCAGGAAGACGTGCTCGAAGTAGGCACTGTTGTAGACCCCGGGGGTGAGCACCACCGCGGTCGGGGTCTCCCCGGCCGACGGTGGCGCCACCTCCTGGAGCGCGCGCAGCAGCATGGGGCCGTAGTGGTCGACGGGCCGGACCCGCTGCTCCGCGAACGCACGCGGCAGGACCCGGGTCATCGCGGCCCGGTTCTCGAGCACGTAGGACACGCCGGACGGGTTGCGCAGGTTGTCCTCGAGGACCACGTAGCGGCCCTGCTCGTCGCGGACCAGGTCGACCCCGGACACCAGGCAACGGGCGCCGTGGGGCATCGGGATCCCGAAGGCCTCGCGGCGGAACCCCGAGGCGGTCTGCACCAACCAGCGCGGGACGACACCGTCACGGACCGCGGCCTGCTCGCCGACGTAGAGATCCTCCAGGAAGCGGTTCAGGGCGGTGACCCGCTGGATCACACCCGCCTCGACGTGGGACCACTCCTCAGCCGGGATGATCCGCGGCAGCAGGTCCATCGGGAAGGTCCGCTCCACCCCGGCGTCGTCGCCGTAGACGGTGAAGGTGATGCCTGCGGAGCGGAACAGCGCGTCCCGGATGCGCTCACGACGCGCCAGCTCCGTCGGGGTCAGGCCCTCCAGCCGCTGGACCAGGGCCCGGTAGTGCGGCCGCACCTGGCCGTCCTCGGCCACGACCTCGTCGAAGAAGCCGTCGGTGCGGTAGTCGTCCAGGAGCTCGGCCATGGCGCGCACGCTACCCGTGACCCACAGGTGCCGCCGTGGGACCGCATCGACCACCCTGAGCGACCGACAAACACGCTCTGTTGCATCAAGGTCGGGGCGGTCCGCGCCGATGCTCCTGACAGGCCGGCAGGTCGCCGGTGGAGGGCCAGCAGGCCTTGCGGAGGTACGGGATGGACCTGATGCCGGATCATCGCGTGTGGACCGTCGCCGCGCCGAGCGGTCGACAGGTGCTGCTCGATCCCCGGCAGCACCGCACCCACGTGGTCCGGCGCCTGCTGGCGTCCGGGATCTCGGCCCCGACGCTGCGCGCGATCGTGCCGGAATGGTCCGGCGACATCTCCCGGATCGACGCGGAACTGCACGACCGCGGCGCCCGGATCGTCCACGTCGGCTGAGCACGCCGGTCGTGGCGCCGGGTGGCGGCCCACAGCAGCGGGTGTGGCAGGCTCCCGACCTCGGGCGGGTCGTGACCCCGCCCGCGGGGAGGCGTGACGATGACGAGCAGCGCGGCGCCGCTGACCGGTCGGCGGGTCCTGATCACCGGCGGTTCCCGCGGCCTCGGGGCCGCCACCGCCCGACGGCTCGCCGGGATGGGTGCCGAGGTGCTCCTCACCTACCGCACCCGGGTGGAGGAGGCCGACGCGGTCGTGGCCGCGTGCGAGGCGCTCACGCCGGGGGCGCGGGCCGAGCAGCTCGACCTGCTGGAGGAGGACAGCGTGCGGGCGCTGTTCGCCCGCCTCACCGAGCGAGGCGAGCAGCTGGACGTGGTCATCGCCAACGCCGCGGCCACGGCCTTCAAGCCGCTGCTGGAGCTGAAGCTGCACCAGATCGACAAGACCTTCGCCATCACCGTGCGCCACTTCCTGCTGCTCGTGCAGCTCGCCTTCCCGCTGCTCGAGCCGCGCGGGGGCCGCATCGTGGCGATCAGCGGCGCGGACACGGTCGGCTACATCCCCGGGCACGGCCTGCTGGCGGCCGCGAAGGCCTCGATGGAGACCCTCGTGCGTTACCTGGCCTGCGAGCTCGGCCCGCTCGGGGTGACCGCGGTGGGGGTGCTGCCGGGCTACATCGACACCGAGTCGATCCAGCTCATGGCGGGCCCCTACCACGACAAGCTGAAGGCCGCCGAGGAGCTGACCCACCCGCTGAGGACCGCCGCCACCCCGCAGGACGCGTCCGAGGTGGTGGCGCTCGTCTGCCTCCCGGAAGCCCGCTGGCTCAACGGACAGGTGGTCCAGAACGACGGTGGCGGCCTGTTCGCCTACACGGGACGGTTCGGCGCGGCCTGGGCGATGCTGCCCGACGAGGCCCTGGCGGGCCACACGCCGGCGCCGGACACCCGTGATGCACCGATGCTGCAGCGCACCGACGCACCGCGCCGGTCAGCCGATCCCGCGCCGTAGCCGGACCTCGAGCCCCGTGGACCGCTCGCGGGGGCGGTCCTGGCGCACCGCCGCACGCAGGGCAGCCTGCTGGCCGACGACGATGAGCGCCCGCTCGGCCCGGGTGATCGCGGTGTAGACCAGGTTGCGCCACAGCATCGCCTGGTGGGACCGGTCGAGCACGAGCACGACCACCGGCCACTCCCCCCCCTGCGCCTTGTGGACCGTGAGCGCCCAGGCGGGCGTGAGATCCCGCACCGCGGCGCCCTCGATCCCGACGGCGCCACGCGGGAACTGCACGGTCAGCCGGCCGCGGCGCCGGTCGAGGTCCACGACGCGTCCGACGTCGCCGTTGGCGAGGTCACGCTCCGGGTCGTTGCGGGTCTGCAGCACCCGATCACCGACCTGGAACCCCCCGACGGCCGGCGCACCCGGCGCCGGGTTGAGCGCGGCCTTGAGCCCCGCGTTCAGCGCATCGACGCCGACCGGCCCGCGGTAGACCGGCGCCAGCACCTGGACGTCGTCGGGGTCGACACCGAGGTGGTCGGGGACCCGCACGGCCACGGCCTGCACCACCCGGGGCACGATGCGGCCACGATCCGGTTCCTCGGCCAGGAACACGTCCCCGTCCACGCCGCGCAGCGCCGGCTCCTGGCCCGCCAGCACCTGCCCGGCCAGCTGCACGATCCGGCTCCCGGCGGCCTGCCGGTGGATCTCGGTCAGGGTGGTCACCGGGACGGCGTCGGAGGCGATGAGATCGCGCAGCACGTCCCCCGGACCGACCGAGGGCAGCTGGGCCGGGTCGCCCACCAGCACGAGGTGGGCGCCGTCCTCGACCGCCGCGACCAGCTGCGCGGCGAGCCAGGTGTCGCACATCGAGACCTCGTCGGCCACGACCAGGTCGTAGGGCACCTGCTCGGCCGGGCCGTACCGGAAGCGGAACCCACCCGCCCCGTCGGGTCGGGCCTCCAGCAGCCGGTGGATCGTCGTTGCGGGCCGCCCGACCAGCTCCTCGAGCCGCTTCGCCGCCCGGCCGGTGGGCGCACACAGCACGACGTGACGGTCGGCGTCCTCCGCGCAGCGGACCAGCTCCTGGACGGTACGCGTCTTGCCGGTGCCCGGGCCACCGGTCAGCACCGAGACGCCGCTGACCAGGGCGGTCCGGATCGCCGCCTGCTGCCCGGGTGTCAGCTCGGGGTCGAGCGCCAGGTCGGCGGCGAGCCCCGTCAGCCGGAGCGGGCGGGCCTCGGCGAGCCGCAGCACCTGCTCGGCGAGCTGCTGCTCGGTGCGCTGCGCCGCCGGGGTCGTGACGATGCGCGCGCCCGCCAGCTCCTCGGTGAGCAGGGTGCCGGCCGCCAGCGCCCGTGCGAGGCCGTCGGCCGCCAGGATCGCGTCGACGCCGAGCAGCTGCGCGGCGGCTGCCACACACCGGTCCCACCGCAGGTGCTCGTGCCCGTCGCGGCGGCGCGCAGCCGTGACCGCCGCCACCGCCCCGGCCGCCAGTCGGGCGGGGTCGGTCAGCTCCCGACCGAGGTGGCGGGCCAGCCGGTCGACGTGCGCGAAGCGGGCCCGGTCCGCCTCCAGCAGGAGGTAGGGGTCGCTGCGGGCGATCGGCACCGCGTCGACCTGGAAGCGGTGGTGGACGCTGAGCACCACCTCGTGCGGCCACGCGACCGGCTCGACCAGCCGGACCAGGTCCGCCAGGGCCCGGCCCTCGGCCCAGGCCCGTCGCAGCGTCTCGGCCTCCTGCGCGCTCAGGCCGGCCTCGGCGACCAGCCGGTCCGGTTCGCGGTCCAGGACGCGGCCGGCCCCGGACCCGAAGGCGGTCAGCACCCGGGTGCGGGCCGCCTCGGGCACCTCGGCGAACCGTTCGCCCCGGAGGTAGGCGGCCAACCCGGCCACCGTGGTCGGCGTGACGTGCTCGTAGAGCAGGGCGTCGAAGGTGCGTCCGTGCCGGGGGTGGGTCGCCCACCGACCGACGAGCCGGACGTGATCGCCCTCACGCAGGCCGGCCAGCGGCCCCGCGCAGCGCGCGCCGGGGCCGTCGTCGGCCTGCACCTCGACCACGCCGAACCCGGTCACGGGATCGGCGTGGTAGGTACCGACGACCTCGCCGGTCAGCTGCTCGTCGCCGAGCAGCGTGTCCGTCACCGCGTGTCCTCGGCCCCGGCCCCGGTGTCCGCGTCCTCGGGCACGTCCGGGGCGTCGTCCGAACCCGGCCCCACCGGCTCCGCCACCGGCGTCGGCTCCGTCAGGTGCGCCCGGAGATCGGCCGGCTCGTAGGGGACGGCAGCGGGCTCACGCTGGCCCAGCAGCCACCCGAGCAGCAGCCCGACCCCGAAACCCGCCCCGGTCCAGGCCGCGGTCCGCAGGCCCCGCCGACGCCGATCCCGCTTGGACGGCGGCACGCTGGCCACGAGCTCCCTGGCCCGCTCGCCCGCAACGACGCCTCGGTCGGCCACGTCGTCGGCCAGCGAGCCGACCTGCGACAGGGCCCGGACGAGCAGCTTCGGCAGCGCCAGCAGCACACCGAGCAGCGCGTTGACCGCCTGCCAGAGCCCTCGCTGTGCCCGCGGCCGCAGGCGGTCCATGTCCATGGGGAGGTCCTCCTCCAGGTCGTGCCAGCGGCGGGTCAGGTCCTCGCGGGCCTGCTCGGCACGCTGGGTGATCACCGGGCCGGCCCGGTCGGCCAGCTCACCTCCGGTCGCCCGCGCCCAGGTGGCGAGCTCCGCCCCCTGGGTCCGGGCCCGCTCGCCCATCGCGTCGCGCACCAGCTCGAGCCGCTCGGCCAGCGCTGCGCGGGCGGCCTCGACCCGGGCATCGGCCTCGGCCCGGTCACGCCGCGCGCTCCGGGTCGCATCCAGCTCCTCGACGAGGGCGTCCGCGGCCTCCGCGGCCTCCTCGAGATCGATCGGATCCACGCTCGCCACGTCAGCCTCCTGGTCGTCACCTTGACCGTAGTCCACGCGCCGGGTGGGCGGCACGCCCGCTGCCACCGGCCGCTGGTCAGCGGTCGGGGAGCTCGACGCTCGCGCGGGACCAGCGCAGGTCGGTGCGCACGGCGAGGTGGTCGAGCAGGGTCCCTGCACGTCCGAGCTGGCTCGCGGCGACCATCGTCGCTGCTGCGGCGGGGGACGACCCCGCCGCAGCCCGCGCGGCCACCAGCCGCCCCGTCAGGAGCACCGCCACCTCGGCGGTGCCCCGAACCGGGTCGTGCCCGTAGGCCCAGGCCCGTCCGAGCCTGCGGCCATCCCGGACCTCGACGACGCAGCCCCAGCGTCGTGCGGCCGACCCCGCGACACCGGGCGCGGGCCGGGGACGGAGGAGCCGCCGCTCGAACCACCGCTGACCCCAGCGGGTCCGGGCGAGGTTCGCCTCGGCCTGGAGCCACTCGGCCCGCCAGCCCGGCAGCGCCTCGTAGGTGCGGATGGTCGCCGCCTCGGGGTGGTGCAGGGGGATCGAGTACACCTCGCCGCCCGGGACCCCGGCCGCGTGCGACGGGCCGACCGGGCGGGGGAACCAGGCCAGGCGGCGCGCCGCACCCGCCGGCTCCTCGACCCGCCGGCCGTCGACCCGAGCGAGCGCGGGGACCGTGAGGCTGGCCAGCTGCGCCCGCCGCTCCCCCGGGGTAGCCGCAGCGCGGCCGCCCCCTGCGGTGTAGGTGACGTGGACCTCCTCCACCTGGTCGAGGTCGGCCGCCGCGACCGAGGCGAGCAGGTCCCCGATCGCCCAGCGCACGCCCGCACCGGCCACGATCCGGCCGCCCCGGCCCGGCGCGTGGGCCGCCGCCACCTCGTGGAGCCAGGCCACCTGACCCGGATCGCGGTCCACGTCCACGACGTCGCGGCCCGCGTCGAGCGCCGTGAGGATCGTGGCACGCACCGCCTCGCTGGCACCGGCGACGACCAGCAGCGGCACCGCCGGGTCAGCACCGACCGCCGCCCCGCGCTCGATGGCGAGGTACTCGGTCCCGGCGTCGCGCAGCGCCGCGCCCACCCGCTCCCCGACGCATCCCGTTGCGCCCAGTACCGCGACCTGCATGGCTGCTCCCCGGCCGGTGCCGGTCAGGCTACGTGCCGTTGCAGGTGCGTGACTCGGCCGGCGCCTGCTGCGAGGATGCACGCGCCCCCGCTTCCGCCCGCGCGAGGCCCCCGTTGTCCGTCACCGCCCCGCCGCTGCCCGACGGCGCCGTGCTGCTGCGGCTGCCCGCCGCCGGGCGGTCGTGGCCGGAGACGCTCCCCGCGGTCCCCTCGGGCGACACGGTCACCGTCACCGTGGGGCGCGCGGACCTGCTCCCCGAGGGCCACGCCGCCGCGGATCGGGGGTACGTGGTCGTCGGAGCCGCCAGCGACACCCGGCCCCTGGGCGACGTCGTCGACCTGCTCATCCTCCCGGAGCTCCAGCAGCGCGCACCCGCATGGTGGGGCGAGCTGCTGGGCCGGGCGAACCGGGCCTTCGACCTGCGGCTCGGCCCCGTGCAGCACGTCCTCGGGGCGGAGCTGGCCATGCACGCCAGAGCGCTGGCGAGGTAGCAGCTACCCGTCGCGGCAACGGTCCGGCCGCAGCAAGCGGCAGAACGCTTGCTGGTGCGAGCGCACAGGGTCAAGAGCGCCGTCGGAACGGGCGGTGGCCGACCGTCCGTCCCGAAGTGCTTGCGGAAGTACGCACCTATCGCGTACCTTCGTAAGCACCCCGGATGGTGATGTCCGGCGAGGGGACGGCGTCCACGGTGGGCGTGTCCGGATGACACCCCCACCCGGCTCCCACGCGGTCCCCTCCCCGGACCTCACCACCTCGATCCGATCCCCGCTGGAGGAACAGACATGGCCGAGACCACCACCACGGCCCGTCCCGCTGCCAAGAAGACGGCGAAGAAGACGGCCGCCCGCAAGACCACCGGCACGGCCGCTGCGCGCAAGCCTGCGGCCAAGAAGACCACCCGCAAGGCGACCGCGAAGAAGACCGCGGCCCGCCGGCCCGCGACCCCGAAGACCCCGAGCCTGCGTGAGCGCGAGCTCAAGGTCCTGCTGGAGGACGCCGGCTACGCGACCGCCGGGATCGTCGGCGACGTGGTCGAGTACGCGAAGGGCATCCCGAGCCGCGTGGAGCGGCTGCGGGACGACGCCGAGCACCTCGCCGAGGACGCACCGGAGAAGCTCAAGGGCCTGCGCGACGTGCCGGAGAAGGCCGAGAAGACCCTCGCCGACCTACGCAAGCGGCTCGAGAAGGACGCGGAGCGCTACCTCAAGACCTTCGAGAAGCGCTTCGACGCCAAGGCCAAGGAAGGCCGCAAGCTCGCCGACGACGTCCGCAAGGACGAGCGCATCGACAAGGTCCTCACCCAGGCCGGCAACGCCCGCTCGCAGCTCAAGGGTGCCTTCACCTCCGTGACCAAGACCGCGGACGTGGCCGTCGAGACGGCCCACAAGCAGGCCGAGAACGTCACCACGCAGGCCAAGGCCACCACGACCACCGCCCGCAAGGCCGTCGACGAGACCGTCGCCAAGGCCAAGGGCACCGTGACCGCCGCCAAGGGCGCCGCCGAGGAGACCGTCAAGGCCACCGGCGAGCAGGTCGAGCAGGCCAAGCAGCAGACGAAGGCCGCCGCGACCTCGGTCAGGAAGACCGCTGAGGCCGCCGGCGACGCCACCGCCTGACCCCACTCCCCCGGCACCGGGACCTGCCACCCGGTGCGCTCCCTGAGGCCCGTCCCGCGCACGTCGCGGGGCGGGCCTCTCGGCGTCCCCGGACCGGTGGGGAGTACCCTGCCGCCGGCCGACACACGAGGGACCGATGAGCCTGCAGCGACGCATCGAGGACGACCTGCACGCCGCGATGAAGGCCCGTGACAAGGCCACGACGTCCGCGTTGCGGATGGTCGTCGCGGCGCTGAAGAACCGGGCCGTGGCCGACGGACTCGGCCCCCAGGGTGCGCTGGAGGACACGGTGGTGCAGCAGGTCCTGACCACCGAGGTCAAGCGGCGCAAGGAAGCGGCCAGGGCCTTCGCCGACGGCGGGCGTGACGAGGCCGCCGCGAGCGAGCTGGCCGAGGCGGCCCTGTACGAGGGCTACCTGCCGGCCCAGCTCGACGACGACGAGCTGACCGCGATCGTGGACCGGGTCGTCACGGACCTCGGCGCCGACGGTCCGGGGGCCATGGGCCAGGTCATGAAGGCCACCATGGCCGAGGTCGCCGGGCGTGCCGACGGGGGGCGGGTGTCCGCGCTGGTCAAGCAGCGCCTGACCGGCTGAGCCGGCCCGACGCCGGGTCGCACGGTCGACCCGCCTAGCATCGCCGGCATGCCGATCCTGCCCAGCTCACTCGACACCACCAGCGACGCCTTCGCCCGCAACCGGGCCCACCACCTCGCCCTGCGTGACGATCTGCGTCGGGAGCTGGAGCGGGTCGCCGCCGGTGGTCCCGCCGCGGCCCGCGAGCGCCACCTCGCCCGCGGCAAGCTGCTGCCGCGCCAGCGGGTGGAGGCCCTGCTGGACCCCGGTACGCCGTTCCTGGAGCTGTCCCCGCTCGCGGCGCACGGCATGTACGACGACGACGCGCCGGGCGCCGGGCTGATCACCGGCATCGGCCGGGTCGCGGGACGTGCGGTCGTCGTCGTGGCCAACGACGCCACCGTCAAGGGCGGCACCTACTACCCGATGACCGTCAAGAAGCACCTGCGCGCCCAGGAGGTAGCGCTCGCCAACCGCCTGCCGTGCGTCTACCTGGTCGACTCCGGCGGGGCGTTCCTGCCCCTGCAGGACGAGGTCTTCCCCGACCGCGACCACTTCGGGCGCATCTTCCGCAACCAGGCCCAGCTGTCGGCGCTCGGCTGCGGGCAGATCGCGGTGGTGCTCGGCTCGTGCACCGCCGGCGGGGCCTACGTGCCGGCGATGAGCGACGAGACCATCATCGTCCGCGAGCAGGGCACCATCTTCCTCGGTGGCCCACCGCTGGTGAAGGCCGCCACCGGCGAGGAGGTGACCGCGGAGGACCTCGGCGGTGGGGACCTGCACGCACGCACCTCCGGGGTGGTCGACCACCTCGCCGTCGACGACGCGCACGCGCTGGCACTGGCCCGCGATGCCGTCGCGACCCTGCCGGCGGGCCCCGCCGCCACCGACCTGGCGACGGAGGGGCTGGCGGCGCTGGAGCTGGACCTCGAGGACCCGGAACCCCCGGCCTTCGACCCGGAGGAGCTGTACGGCATCCTGCCCACCGACGTGCGCCAGCCCTATCCGGTCCGTGAGGTGCTGGCCCGGCTGGTCGACGGCTCGCGGCTGCACGAGTTCAAGCCGCTGTACGGCGAGACGCTCGTCACCGGGTTCGCCCACATCCACGGCATCCCGGTCGGGATCGTCGCCAACGACGGGATCCTGTTCCGCGAGTCGGCCCTGAAGGGGGCCCACTTCGTCCAGCTGTGCGACCAGCGCCGGATCCCGCTGCTGTTCCTGCAGAACATCGCCGGGTTCATGGTGGGCCGCGAGTACGAGGCCGGCGGGATCGCCAAGGACGGCGCCAAGCTCGTGACCGCCGTGGCGTGCGCCCGGGTCCCGAAGCTGACCGTGATCACCGGCGGCTCCTTCGGGGCCGGCAACTACGCCATGTGCGGTCGGGCCTACGACCCCCGCTTCCTGTGGATGTGGCCCAACGCCCGCATCAGCGTCATGGGTGGTGAGCAGGCCGCAACGGTGCTCGCCACCGTGCGCCGCGACCGCCTCGAGGCGGACGGCGGGACGTGGTCGGAGGAGGACGAGGCGGCGTTCAAGGACCCGATCCGCGCCACCTACGACGCCCAGGGCCACCCCTACCACGCCACCGCGCGGCTGTGGGACGACGGGATCATCGAGCCGGCCGCGACCCGCGACGTCGTCGGGCTCGGCCTCGCGGTGGCGACCGGGGCGCCCATCGGTCCGGTCCGCCGCGGCGTGCTGCGGATGTGAGGCCGGCCATGGTCACCCGTGTCCTGATCGCCAACCGGGGCGAGATCGCCCGCCGGATCATCCGGACCTGCCGCGAGCTCGGCATCGGCACCGTCGCGGTCTACAGCGACGCCGATGCCGACGCCCCCCACGTGGCCGAGGCCGACCAGGCCGTCCGGCTCGGGCCCGCTCCGGCGCCCGCGAGCTACCTCGCCGCCGACCGGCTGCTGGACGCCGCGGCCCGCACCGGCTGCGACGCCGTCCACCCCGGCTACGGCTTCCTGGCCGAGGACGCCGGCTTCGCCCGGGCCGTGGCGGCCGCCGGGCTGACCTTCGTCGGTCCCCCGGCCGAGGTCATCGCCCTGATGGGCGACAAGGCCGCCGCCAAGCGCCACCTCGCCGCGGCCGGGGTACCGGTGATCCCCGGCGAGGACCGCGACGACCTCGAGGACGACGCGCTGCTGGTCGCCGCCGAGCGGGTCGGCTTCCCGCTGATGGTCAAGGCGGTCGCCGGGGGCGGCGGCACCGGCATGCGGGTGGTCGACGACGCGCGTGCGCTCCCCGGCGCCCTGCGCGCCGCCCGACGTGAGGCCCGCGGCGCCTTCGGGGACGACCGGGTCATCCTCGAGCGGCTCGTCGCCGCGCCCCGTCACCTCGAGGTCCAGGTGATGGCGGACGCCCACGGCAACGTCGTCCACCTGTTCGAGCGCGAGTGCACCGTCCAGCGCCGCCACCAGAAGCTGGTCGAGGAGGCCCCCTCGGCGGTGGTGGACGAGCGGCTGCGGGCGCGGCTGACCGACGCCGCGGTCACCGCCACCCGGGCGGTCGGCTACCGGGGGGCCGGGACGCTCGAGTTCCTGCTCGACGGCTCCACCCTGGACGACGACGAGCCGACGTTCGCGTTCCTGGAGATGAACACCCGTCTGCAGGTCGAGCACCCGGTGACGGAGCTGATCACCGGCCTCGACCTGGTGGCCTGGCAGCTCGAGATCGCCGCCGGTCGGCCCCTGCCGCTCGCGCAGGAGGACATCGAACGCGCCGGGCACGCCATCGAGGTGCGGCTCTACGCCGAGGACCCGCTCGAGCAGCTGCCCCAGACCGGCACGATCCACGCCCTGCACCTGCCGGAGGGTCCGGGGATCCGCTGCGACGTCGGCATCACCGCCGGCTCGCTCGTCCCGCGCCACTACGACCCCATGCTCGGCAAGCTCATCGCCCACGGCCGCGACCGCGACGAGGCCATCGCCCGGCTGCGGGACGCCCTGGCCCACACCAGCGTCCGCGGGGTGGTCACCAACCTCGAGCTCGCCGACGCGGTCCTGGCCCACCCGGCCTTCGCCGCCGCGGAGCTGACCACCGCCTTCCTCACCGACCACCTCGGCGGGTGGGCGCCACCGCCGCTGCCCGCCGCCGCGCTCGCAGACGCGGCCGTCGCCCTGCACGAGCACGGTCGCACCGACCGCTCAGGATCACCCTGGTCCACCCTCGGCGCGCTGCGCACCGGTGGCGGTGCCTGGTCGCTCCGGCTGCACGACCGGCTCCGTGGCGCGCAGGCGGACGCCGACCCGCTGCAGGTGCGCGTCCGCGGCACCCGCACCGAGGTGACGCTGGCGGGCGAGCCGGTCGAGGCGGGCGGCGGCGGCGACATCGAGGTGGTGGCGCGACCGGGGGCCCGGGCCGTCTGGCTCCACCGCGACGGCCGGACCCGGGTGCTGGACGAGATCCCGCCGACCCGGCACGGCGACGCCAGCGCCCCGACCGGGACCGCCACCTTCACCGCCCCGATGCCGGGCACCGTGATCGCGGTCGAGGTCCGCGCCGGCGAGCCGGTCACCGCGGGCACGGTGCTGGCGGTGGTGGAGGCGATGAAGATGGAGCACCCGGTCCGGGCGCCGGTGGACGGGACCGTCACCGCCGTCCACGTCCACGCGGGCCAGGCGGTGGAGGCCGCGACGGTCCTGCTGGCCTTCGAACCCGCCGGTACGGCCAGCCCCTGAGGAGGCGCACGTGGAGCTCCCCGAGCGCGTGACCATCGTCGAGGTCGGCCCCCGAGACGGCCTGCAGAACGAGCCGGGCACCGTGCCCACCGCGGTCAAGATCGGCTTCATCGACCGACTGTCCCGGACCGGGCTCCAGGTGGTCGAGGCCACCTCGTTCGTCCGAGGAGACCTCGTGCCGCAGCTGGCCGACGCGGCCGAGGTGCTGGCCGGGATCACCCCCGCACCGGGGGTGCGCTATCCCGTCCTGGTCGCCAACGACCGCGGGCTCGACCGGGCGCTCGAGGCCGGCGCGGGCGAGATCGCGGTGTTCGCCTCCGCTTCGGAGCCGTTCAGCGAGCGCAACCTCGGCTGCTCGATCGCCGACAGCCTGCACCGTTTCCGTGGGGTCGTCCGCCGTGCCCGACGCGAGGGCTGCCGGGTGCGCGGCTACGTCTCCATGGTCGCCGGCTGCCCGTACCAGGGGGAGGTCCCCGCTGACGACGTCGTCCGTGTCACCACCGAGCTGTTCGAGCTCGGCTGCGACGAGGTCTCCCTCGGGGACACGATCGGGGTCGGCACCCCGCTGCAGATCCAGGACCTGATCGACCGGCTCTCGCGCACCGTGCTCGTCGACCGGCTGGCGGTCCACCTGCACGACACCTACGGCCAGGGGCTCGCGAACACCCTGGCGGCCTTCGAGGCCGGGGTGCGCACGGCCGACACCAGCGCGGGCGGGCTCGGCGGCTGCCCCTTCGCGGTGGGCGCCACCGGCAACCTCGCCACCGAGGACCTGCTCTACGCCCTGGAGGGCTCCGGGGTCCACACCGGCGTGGACCTGGAGGAGGTCATCGCGGTGACCGCATGGATGGCCGAGCAGCTCGGCCGGCCACCGGTGTCCCGCGTGGCCCGGGCCGTGCTGGCGCGCGACGGGGGCCGCTGACCGCCTCCACCGCGCACGAGCCGAGGTGGTCGGTCCCGGTGACCATGGCGGTCATGGAGGCCACGACCAGCGCCCCGCGTGCCGCCGACGCGGCCCACCGCTCGGCGACCTCGAGCGGATGGCCCGGATCATCCGGCCAGCCCACCACCGCGAGCGGCACCGACAGCGACGCGACCTCCTCGATCGTCGGCGCCAGCCCACCGTCCAGCGAGGTCAGCACCGCCGCCAGGCTGGCGGGGTCGTGCCGGGGCTGGTCGGCCAGCAGGGTGCGCCGCAGCCAGTCGGGGAGCGCCGCGTCCGCCGCGATGGCGGCGAGGTGACCGGCCACGCCGTCGGTCGCGAGCCGCGCGGCGATGGCGGCGTGCGGCCCGTCACCCGGGATGGCCCGGCCCGTCCAGGCCGGCAGGCAGGCCAGCACGCTCGCGCCGCGGGCGCCGTCGGCCACGGCCCGCACCGCGGCGTGCGCCCCCAGCGAGATCCCGCCGACCACCTCGACCTCGCCGTCGCAGCGCTCCACCACCCGCGCCAGGTCCTGTGCGTGGACGTCGAGATGGTGGTCGCCGACCTCGCGGGCGATGCTGGAGGCGCCGTGCCCCCGCAGGTCGTAGGCCACGAGCCGACGGCCCGCACGCGCCACCGGACCGGCGAACGCCTCGACCACGAACCGGGCCGAGGAGCCGACGCCGTGTGCGATGACCCACGCCGGCAGCTCCGGCCGGCCGACCTCGACCACCGCCAGGCGTGCAGCTTCCGTCGGCACGGTGCGGTGGCGGACGGCGACCGGTCCGACCCCGTCGGGACGCTCGGGCGTCACCGGACCTGGTCGAGCAGCTCGTCGAGGTTGGGGGCGCTGAGCTCCCCGACGTAGCGGGCGACCAGCTGACCGTCGCGGTCGAACACCGCCGTGGTCGGCATGCCCCGCCCGCCCACGGCGAAGGCCACGTCCCCGTCGAGGTCGTGGATCGTGGTGAAGTCGATCCCGAACTCCTCGATGAACGCCTCCCCGTCCTCGAAGCGGTCGAGGTGGTCGATGCCGAGGAAGGCGATGTCCGGGTTCGCGTCACGGGCCTCCAGCAGCAGCGGCATCTCGGCCCGGCACGGCCCGCACCAGCTGGCGAAGATGTTGACCAGTGTCGGGCGGCCGGCCTCCGCCTGGGCGGCGATGTAGGCCGCCGCCTCCGGCCAGCCACCGGACACCAACCGGTCGCCGCGCTGGGGCACCACCGCCGGCGCCTCGACCGCGAAGACGTCCACCCCGTCGTCGGCAGGGACGCGGGGGGCGTCGGGACCGGGGGCTGCGCCGAAGTCGACCACCTCGGTGCCGCCACAGGCGGCCACGAGCACGGCGACCAGCAGCGTCGCCACGACGACGAGCAGGCGGCGCGGGACGGGCACACGGACTCCGGGGTCTCGAGGTCGGCGAGGTGCCGCCAAGGTACCCAGCCCGTCGGTGCCGCCGGCGGGCGACGGCGGCCGGTGTCGCCGGGCCGGACCAGCCGGCTCAGGCCCGGCTCGGCACCTCGGCCAGCACGTCCCCGGAGGCCTCCAGGACCGCGTCGACCTCCGCCGGGGTGCCCACGGTGATGCGCACCTGCGCATCGAGGCCGTAGGGCGCGAGCGCTCGGACCCCGATCCCCCGCTCGGCGTAGGCGGCCACCACCGGCCCCGCCGGGCAGCCGAGCTCCACGGTCACGAAGTTGCCGAGCCCCGCGGTCAGCGGCACCCCGAGCGCCCGCAGCCCGGCCGCGAGGCGGTCGCGACCGGCCAGGGTCCCGGCCACGGTCGCGGCGAGGTGGTCGGCGTCCCCCAGGGCGGCCAGTGCGGCGGCCTGGGCGGGTGCGGCCAGGTTGAACCGGGGTCGGCGGCCGTCGACCGCCG
Organism: Nitriliruptoraceae bacterium; assembly: GCA_047921175.1. Taxonomy (GTDB): domain Bacteria; phylum Actinomycetota; class Nitriliruptoria; order Nitriliruptorales; family Nitriliruptoraceae; genus T1Sed10-7. Next base: position 15,204 of record JBLRWQ010000005.1, read on the forward strand.
CGACCAGGTCGACCGGGCCGGTCAGGGCCCCGATGCGGTGACCGGCGAGCGCGTACGCCTTGGAGAACGTCGTCACGACCGCGATCCGCGGGTGGTCGAGGTCGAGGTCGGCGGTCCGGGCGTAGCCGGCGTGGCCGGAGGCGACGTGGTGGTAGGCCTCGTCGACGACCAGGGTGACGTCCGGCGGCAGGCCGGCTGCCAGGACCCGCAGCCCGTCGGCATCGAGGTGCGACCCGGTGGGGTTGGCCGGGTTGTCGAGCACGACCACGCGGGTGCGCGGCGTGACCGCGGCGAGCAGCGCCTCGGGATCACGGGCGTAGCCGTCGGTGTCCCCGCTCGCGCCGGGCCCGACCGGCACCTCGACCAGGCGTGCGCCTGCGGTCGCGGTGGCCAGCCGGTAGACGATGAAGGCACGCTCGTAGGTCACCACCTCGGCGTCCGCGTGGCCGGCGCAGCAGGCGGCGATCAGGTCCATCAGCACCGCGGCGGAGCCGTTGCCGACCATGACGTTCCCGACGGGCACGCCGTCGGCGCGCGCGAGGGCGGCTCGCAGCGCGACGCTGGCGTCGTCCGGGTAACGGTGCGCCTCCGCGGCAGCGGCCGCAGCCGCCTCGACCGCGGCCGGGGACGGGCCGAAGGGGGACTCGTTGGAGGACAGCCGGATCCGCATCCCCGGTGGGGGACCGACCGCGGCCCCGGCGGCCAGGCTCACAGGTACAGCCCCGTGGCGTTCTCGGCCTCGTGGGAGGCGACCGCATGCACGTCCCGCTCGCGGACGATCAGGTACGGCTCACCCTGGACGTCCACCTCGATCGCGTCCTCGGGGAGGTACAGCACCTCGTCACCCGGCGAGATCTGCCGCACGTTGGGGCCGACGCCGATGGTGAGGCCCCAGATGCCCTTGCGGTCCACGGACCGGGCGGTGGCGGGGATCACGATGCCACCGCGGGTGCGGCGTTCGGCGTCCCCCGGTGGGGCGACCAGCACGCGGTCGCCGAGCACGACGACGCTGCGACGGTCCGGTCCGGGGTCCTCGAGAGCGCTCATGGCCGCCACGGTAGCGGCCGGCGAGAGCCAGGCCTCGGCCGGGGTCAGCGGGGCGCGACGTAGGTGTGCGCAGCCACGTGCGGCGGGAGCGCCGCGTCGTGGCGGGCGCCGGCGACCTGGACCCAGCCCCGCTCGATGCGCTGCACCTCGGCGTCCTTGCCGGGCACGAAGCCGCAGCTCTCGAGCACCTGCAGGGCCTCGTCGTCGCCCTCCAGGGTCTCCGTGATGCGCAGCACCTGGACCGGCCCGACCGGTGCGTCGGCGAGGAGCACGGCGTCGGGGTGCTCCGGGGCGTTGCGCGACCCCGGGATCGGGTTCCCGTGCGGGCAGGTGCCGGGATCGCCCAGCAGGTCGATGAGCCGGGCCTCCACGTCCCCCGAGACCACGCCCTCCCAGCGTTCGGCCTCGTGGTGGACCTTCCACCACTCGAGCCCGATCACGTCCGCGAGCAGACGCTCCGTCAGCCGGTGGCGGCGCACCGCCGTGGTGGCGCGCTCGATGCCGGCCCCGGTCAGCGCGACGATGCCGTCGTCCTCACGCCGCGCCGTCCCGGCCGCCTCGAGCCGGTCGATCGCCGCTGCCACCGCGGCATCGTCGACGGGGAGCCGGTCGATCACCTCCCGCTCGTCGGCCACGGTCCCGGCGAGGTGGTGCTCGAGCAGGATCTCGAGCACCTCGGTCCGTAGGCTGTCGACGAGCGGGGCCGCGGGTGGGGAGCCGAGGACGGTGGACACGGGGACCTCCGGGCCTGGGACGTGGGAGCGGGCCGGACGGGAGCGACCTGACGAGGAAGGGTAGCCTAACCTGCGCGGTCCGCCGCAGGTCCGTCCGACCTGGTTCCCTGGGGCCGTGGGTCCCCGATCACGAGCACTGGAGCCGAGGTGGTGGCAGGCGAGCGGGTCGCGCTGCGCTGCCAGGGGCTGGTCAAGCGCTACGGCGGCACGGTGGCCGTCGACCGCGTCGACCTGACGGTCCCCCGCGGCGGCCTGACCGCGCTGCTCGGGCCGTCCGGCTGTGGCAAGACCACGGTGCTGCGCCTGGTGGCCGGGCTGCTGGATCCCGACGCCGGCACGATCGAGATCGACGGGCAGGTGGTGACCGGTCCCGGGACCGCCGTCCCCCCGGAACGGCGCAACGTCGGGATGGTGTTCCAGGACTACGCGCTGTTCCCGCACCTGAGCGTGGCCCGCAACGTGGCCTACGGGTTGCGGGCCCTGCCGAGGGCGGCGCGGCCGGCGCGGGTCGCCGAGGCCCTCGACCTGGTCGGCCTGGAGGCGCTCGGTGACCGGCTGCCGACCCAGCTGTCCGGGGGCCAGCAGCAGCGGGTCGCCCTGGCGCGCGCGCTCGCTCCGGAGCCGGACCTGATCCTGCTCGACGAGCCCTTCTCGAACCTGGATGCCTCGCTCCGGGCGACCGTCCGGGAGGAGGTGCGGGCGATCCTCAAGGCCGCCGAGCAGACCGCGGTCTTCGTGACCCACGACCAGGAGGAGGCGCTGTCGCTGGCCGACGAGGTCGCGGTCATGCAGGAGGGCCGGGTCCACCAGGTGGCGCCGCCCCAGGTGCTCTACACCCAGCCGGCCACCCGGTTCGTCGCCGAGTTCGTGGGTGAGGCGGACGTCCTGCCCGGCACCCGGGCCGGCCGCTACCTGGTGGACACCCCGATCGGACGCCTCCCCGCCGATCGGGCGCTCCGGGCCGGTGAGGTCACCGTCGTGATCCGTCCGGAGGCACTCACGGTCCGTGCCGACGCGGACGGGCCGGGGGTGGTGACGGGCCTGAGCTACTTCGGCCACGACCAGCTCGTCACCGTCGAGGTGGCGGGCGGGCACCGGCTGCGGTCGCGGCGGGGACCGGCGCTGGACCTCGACCGGGGGGACCGGGTCCGCCTCGAGGTCGTGGGGCCCGTGGTCGCCTTCGATCAGGATGCGTCCGTGGCGGCGGCGCTCACCACCGCCTGACCGGAGCCGGTCCGGGCCTCAGCGCTCGCGTCGCTCCCGGATCCTGGCCACGGCCAGCGGCACGGAGCCGAGCAGGATGAGCAGGAGCGCCGGAACGGCGGCACGGGTGTAGAAGGCCTCCTCGGTCGCGGACCAGATCCGGGTGGCCAGCGTGTCGTAGCCGGTGGGGGCCAGGAGCAGGGTGGCGGGGAGCTCCTTGAGGGCCGTCAGGAACACCAGGGCGCCGCCGGCGACCGCGCCACGACGGGCGAGCGGCAGGGTGACGCGCCCCAGGGTGGCCATCCGGCTGCCACCGAGCACCCGCGATGCCGCCTCGACGTTGGGGTTGACCTGGAGCAGCGTGGTGCGGATCGTCCCGACCGCCTGCGGCAGGAACAGCACGACGTACGCGAAGACCAGCATCGCCAGGGTCTGGTACAGCGGGGTGGCGAGACGGATGCCGACGAACACGAGCGCCAGCGCGACCACGATGCCGGGCAGGGCGTAGCCGGTGAACGAGGCGCGCTCGACCAGCCGTGCGATCCGCGACGGCGAGCGGGCGGCCCAGATCGCGACCGGGAGCGCCGCCGCGACCGCGGCGAGTGCACCGAGCCCGGCAGCCAGGATGCTGCGGCCGGCGGGCCCGAGCGCCGGGTTGAGCTGCTCGCCCGCCTGGAGGCCCCGGACCAGCCAGTAGACGACCACGGTCACCGGCGTGACCAGCCCGAGGGTGACGACCACGGTGCACAGCGCCGCAGCCGGCCAGCGCCAGGCACGCAGGGGCACCGGCGGCAGCGCCCGGGTGGGGCCCCGCGCGCCGAACTGGCCACCCCGGTCGCGGGCGATGCGGGCCTCGGCCACGATGACGGCCACCGTCATCCCGACCAGCAGCAGCCCCAGCAGCGCGGCCGGTGCCCGGTCGAAGGCGGACCGGTACTGCAGGTACAGCCCCCGGGTGAAGGTCGAGTAGCGCAGGATCGAGACGGCACCGAAGTCGCTGAACACGTACAGCAGCACCAGCAGCCCGCCGGCCGCCACCGACGCCCGCAGCTGCGGCACGGTGACCTGCAGGAACGTGCGCAGCGGTCCCTTGCCGAGCAGGCGGCTGGCCTCCTCCAGCGACGGGTCGATCCCACGCAGGCCGGCCTGGACGGTGAGCAGCACGTAGGGGTAGCTGAACAGGGTCAGGGCGACGAAGGCACCCCAGAAGCCGTACGGGCTCGGTGGCACGACCCCGAGCCACTCCTCCACCAGCCCGCCACGGGCGAAGGCACCCACCAGCGCGAAGGCGCCGACGTAGGTCGGGATCACGAGCGGCAGACCGGTCGCGATCGCGAAGAAGCGCCGGGCCGGCAGGTCGCTGCGGGTGGTCAGCCACGCCAACGGGACGGACAGGAGCACGCTCGCCAGCGTCACGCTGGCGCCGAGCAGCAGCGTGCGGCCGGCGAGCCGCAGCGTGGCGCCATCGGTCGCGAGCTCGAGCATGCGGGCCGGGGGCAGCTCCGCCGCCGCGACCACGAGGTAGACCGCGGGCAGCAGCATCGCCGCGGCGACCAGGAGCGCCGGGACCCACACGGCCGGATGGACCCCGGCAAGGCGCCGCGCGCCCGGTCCCGCGGGGGGGCCGGACGGAGGGGGTGTCGGTGCTGGACCGACCGGGGCGACGCTCATCGCGGCCGCACGCTACCGGCGGGTCCGACCCGTGGACCGACGCTCACCGGAGCGCACCGACCTCCAGGAGCAGCTGCAGGGTGCCCTGCAGGTCCTCGAGGTTCGAGAGGTCCACGTCGGGCGGGTCGATCTCCGCCAGGCTCGGCAGGGCCGGTGCCTCGATGCCGTCCCGGACGGGGAACTCGACCGTGTTCGCGTTCTGGCCGAAGTACACCTGGACCTCGTCGCTGAGCAGGTAGCGCACCAGCTCGAAGGCCGCCTCCGCTGCCTCGCTGCTGGCGAGCACACCGACCCCGGCGATGTTGACCAGCCCACCGATGTCGCCGGGGAGGTAGTGGTTGGCGACGGGGAAGTCGGGGTCCTCGGCCAGGAAGCGGTAGAGGTAGTAGTGGTTGGTGATGCCGACCTCCACCTCGCCGCGGGAGACCGCCTCGACGATGCCGGTGTTGTTGGGGAACTCCACCGCACCGTTGGCGACCATGCCCTCCAGCCACGCCCGCGCGACGTCATCGCCCTCGGCGACGCGCATCGCGGTGAGGAAGGCCTGGAAGGAGCCGTTGGTCGGGGCCCAGCCGACCCGGCCCGCCCAGGCGGGATCGGTCAGGTCGAACACGGAGTCCGGCAGCTCCGCCGTCGGCACCTGGTCGGTGTTGTAGGCCAGCACACGGACCCGGCCGGTCGTGCCGACCCACTGACCCTGCCGCGATCGCAGGAGCGGATCGACGACGTCGAGGATGTCCGGCGGCAGCTCGGTCAGCAACCCCTGCGCCTGCAGGGCACCGAGCGCCCCGGCGTCCTGCGCGAAGTAGACGTCCGCCGGGCTGTTCGCCCCTTCCTCCACGATGGTCGCCGCGAGCTCCGCGGTGTCGCCGTAACGGACCGCCACCTCGATGCCCGTGGCCTCGGTGAAGTCGTCGAAGAGGAACCCGACGAGGTCCTCGTTGCGGCCGGAGTAGACGGTGATCGGTCCCTCGGCGGTGGCGTCGTGGTCAGCGCCGTCGTCGGCCCCACCGCCGATCGGCGCCTCGCCGGGGTCGTCCGCCGTCCCGTCGCTGCCGCAGGCGGTCAGCAGGAGCGCTCCGGCGGTCAGGGCGAGCAGCGCACGGCGCGTGGATCGGGGAAGGGAGCGCACGGGGGCCTCCGGGGTCGCGGGAGCACGCGAGGGGGGAGCGGTCGCGGAGCGGTGGACGGGACGCCCACATCACGTGTTCGGCGAACGTAACCGGTAGCGTCCGGCCCCGTGAACCGTGATGTAGGTTCGCCTAAGCTGACGAGCGTTTAGCGCACGCACGAGGTGTCGCGGCGCGACCGCGCCGGTGGCGAGACGCGGCACTGCAGCGAGTAGCGTGCCCGGTGCCGGGTCAGGCCGCGACCTGACCGCGATCGCCCCGACGACCAGCCGCCGACAGGGACCGGACCACCGATGAGCCGCATCATCTACACCTACACCGACGAGGCCCCCGCGCTCGCCACCGAGTCGCTGCAACCCATCCTGGACGCCTTCGCAGGTGCCGCCGGGGTGGACGTGGAGACCTGGGACATCTCGCTGGCCGGCCGGATCCTCGCGGTCTTCCCCGATCACCTCAGCGAGGAGCAGCGCGTCACCGACGCCCTGGCCGAGCTCGGTGCGCTGGTCAAGCGGCCCGAGGCCAACGTCATCAAGCTCCCGAACATCTCCGCCTCGATCCCGCAGCTCAAGGCCGCGATCGGAGAGCTCCAGGCCGCCGGCTACGCCGTGCCCGACTACCCCGAGGACCCGGCCGACGACGCCGAGCGCGAGGTCAAGGCCCGCTACGACGCGGTCAAGGGCAGCGCGGTCAACCCGGTGCTGCGCGAGGGCAACTCCGACCGTCGTGCCCCCGCGGCCGTCAAGGCCTACGCGCGCGCGCACCCGCCCCGCATGGGGGCGTGGTCGTCCGACTCCCCCACCCACGTCTCCACGATGGAGGGCGGGGACTTCCGCGCCTCGGAGCGCTCGGTCACGGTCGACGCCGGGACCACCGTGCGCATCGAGCACGTCGCCGCCGACGGCACCGTCACCTCGCTGCGTGCGCCGCTGGCACTGGAGGCCGGCGAGATCCTGGACGCCGCCGTGCTGTCGGAGGCGGCGCTGACCCGCTTCCTCGCCGAGCAGGTCGCCGACGCCAAGGCGACGGGGGTGCTGTTCTCCGTGCACCTGAAGGCCACGATGATGAAGGTCTCCGACCCGGTCATCTTCGGTCACGCGGTACGGGCGTACTACAGCGACCTCTTCGCCGAGCACGGCGAGGACCTCGCGGAGCTGGGCGTGAGCGCCAACGACGGCATGGCCTCCATCGAGGCCGCGCTCGAGCGTCTCGACGACGGCCGCCGCAGCGCCATCCAGGCCAGCATCTCGGGCGCCTACGAGACCGGCCCGGGCCTGGCCCAGGTCGACTCCTCCCGCGGGATCACCAACCTGCACGTGCCGTCCGACGTCATCATCGATGCGTCGATGCCGGTCGTGGTCCGCGACTCCGGGACGATGTGGAACGCCGACGACCAGCCGCAGGCGGTCAAGTGCGTGATCCCCGACTCGAGCTACGCGGCGCTGTACGGCGAGACGATCGAGTTCTGCAAGGCCAACGGCGCCTTCGACCCGACCACCATGGGCAGCGTGCCGAACGTCGGCCTGATGGCCCGCAAGGCCGAGGAGTACGGCTCGCACGACAAGACCTTCGAGATCGCCGCCGCCGGCAGCGTCCGGGTGGTCGACCAGGACGGGACCACCCTGCTCGAGCACGCGGTCGAGGAGGGGGACCTCTGGCGGGCCTGCCAGACCAAGGACGACGCCGTCCGTGACTGGGTCCACCTCGCCGTCCGACGCGCCCGCGCGACCGGCGCCCCCGCGGTGTTCTGGCTCGACGAGACGCGCGCACACGACGCCGAGGTGCTGCGCAAGGTGCACGAGGAGCTCGCCGGGATCGACACCGAGGGCCTCACGCTCGAGGTGATGAACGTCCGTGACGCGACCCGCTACACCCTGGAGCGGGCCAAGGCGGGCGAGGACACGATCTCGGTGACCGGCAACGTGCTCCGGGACTACCTCACCGACCTGTTCCCGATCCTGGAGGTCGGAACCAGCGCCAAGATGCTCTCCATCGTGCCCCTGATGGCCGGGGGCGGGCTGTTCGAGACGGGCGCGGGCGGTTCCGCCCCCAAGCACGTCCAGCAGCTGCTCAAGGAGAACCACCTGCGGTGGGACTCGGTCGGCGAGTTCCTGGCCCTGACCGCCTCCTTCGAGCACCTCGCGGACCGGTTCGACAACGCCCGGGCCCGCCTGCTCGGCCGCACGCTGGACACCGCGGTGGGACGCGTCCTCGAGGAGGGCCGCTCCCCATCTCGGGTCGTGCCGGAGCTCGACAACCGCGGCAGCCACTTCTACCTGGCGTGGTACTGGGCCGAGGCGCTCGCCTCGCAGACGGACGACGCGGAGGCCGCCGCCATCTTCGCCGAGCTCGCGGCCGAGCTGGCGGCGCAGGAGGCGACCATCGTCGGCGAACTCAACGCCGTCCAGGGCCAGCCCGCCGACATCGGGGGCTACTACTGGCCGGACCGCAGCAAGGCTGCCGAGGTGATGCGGCCGAGCGCGACCTTCAACGCGGCGCTGGCCCGCCTGGTCGCGGCCACGGCCGCCGGCCACCCCGATCCCGGCGGGGCACCCGGCAAGTAGGCTGCCACCAGGGGCCGAGGAGGGGCGATGTCCACGGGAGCGCCACCGGCCTACGCCTGGGACTGGGTCGCACGGCAACGGTTGGTCTGGCGGGACGCGCGGGCGCGGCTGGCCGCGACCCGCGGACCCGTCGGCGCCCGCTACGCCGCGGTCCAGGACCGGGCTGACGTCCTGCCCCTGCTGCGTGCGGACTACCCCACCGACGCCGAGGTCCGTCGGGCCCTCCACGGGGCGATCGCCGAGGTGGCGTTCGGTGGCCGGACCGACGTGCCCTTCGCGCAGCTGGGGTTCCGGTCCGCACCGCGGGGGCTGCGCTGGTGGTGGACCGCGGTGACCGGCGAGGAACTCGACCGGCCCCGACCTCGTGCAGATGCTCAGGCACCGACCGGGCCACGCCAGCTGCGCCTGCCCGAGCTCGCGGAGCTGGACCCCCAGCCGGCGCTGGACGACGTGGCCGAGGGCTACGGCGACCGCGCCCGGTGACGTCCGCCGGACCCTGCCACACCCGCATCGGGTGCGGTGAGCCAGGGGTGGGAACAGCACCGAAGGGCCTGCATGGAGACCGAGACCTCGCCGCCGACCCCTCCCGAGACGCCCCAGGGCGTCGCCGCGGCGCCACCTCACCGCGGTGAGGTGCTGCGCTCCGCACCGACGGGTGACCGCCAGCCCGGGGTACCGCTGGCACGCGCCGCGATCCGACGCGTCCTCACCCGCCTGTTCGGCCCGCCACCCTTCGATCCGGACGCGGACCCCGGCGACCCGGGCCTGACGGGACCCGGATCGGCGTCGTGGATCGTGATCGGGGAGCCGGCCGCGATCGCGGGCGGGCTCCGCGGGCTCCTGGTCCAGCTGGCGCATCCGCTCGCCATGGCCGGGGTCCACGACCACTCCGCCTTCCGTGCGGACCCGCTCGGGCGGCTCCAGCGGACCTCGGCGTACGTGACCACCTCGACGTTCGGGTCGACCCGGGAGGCGCTGCGGGTCGCACGCCGGGTCCGGGCCGTGCACCCCCGGGTGCAGGGCACCGCGCCCGACGGCCGGCCCTACCGCGCGGACGACCCCCGGCTGCTGACCTGGGTCTCGATCGCGCTGACCTCCTCGTTCCTCGCCGGCCACCGCCAGTGGGCGCCGACCACGCTCACCCGCCAGGACGAGGACGCCTTCGTCGCGCAGCAGTCACGCATCAGCGCCCTGCTCGACCCGCGGGTCGATCTTCCGGCGCTGGAGCGTGACCCCCACGCCCAGGCGGCCCTGCGCGCCGGCGAGCTCCCGCTGCCGATGGTCGACGACGGCACGCTGCCCTCCACGGTGGCCGAGCTCGACGACGTCCTCGCGAGCTTCCACCACGAGCTCGGCATCACCCACCAGGCACGTGAGGCGCTCGCCTTCCTGCGCCGGCCCCCCATCCCACCGGCCGCCCGGGGTGGCTACCGGTCCCTGCTCACCGGCGCGCTCGGCTCCCTCGACGCCGACCTCCAGGACGCGCTGGAGCTCGGCTGGTCGCCGGTCCGGGCCCGTGCCGCCGTCACCCAGGCCGGGCTCACCCTGTCCCTGATGCGCACGATGGTCGGCACCTCGCCGTCGCTGCGCGCCGCACGCGCCCGGGCCGAGGCGGTGTAGCGTGCTGGGGGATGCTGCCCAGGAGCGCCCCCGTGACCGAACCCACCGCACCTCCGGCCCCACCCTCCATCGCCCCCGCCGACGGCAAGCTCGGCGTGGTCTGCGTCGGGCTCGGCGCGGTGGCCACCACCTTCATCGCTGGCGTGGAGCTGGCCCGCAAGGGGCTCGGCGATCCGATCGGCTCCCTGACCCAGCTCGGCACCATCCGTCTCGGCAAGCGCACCGAGGGCCGCTCGCCCGCCATCAAGGACGTCGTCCCCCTCGCCGAGCTCGATGACCTCGTCTTCGGGGCCTGGGACCCCTTCCCGGATGACGCCTACGTCTCCGCGGTCAACGCTGGGGTGCTCGACGTCGCCCGCCACCTCGAGCCGATCGGCGAGGAACTGCGCGCGATCCGGCCGCGCCCGGCCGCCTTCGACCCGGCCTACGTCAAGAAGCTCGACGGCCCGAACGTGATGCCGTCGCGCGCCAAGCGCCCGATGCTGGAGGGGATCCGCGCCGATCTCACCGCGTTCCGCGAGGAGCACGGCTGCGACCGCATGGTGATGGTCTGGTGCGGGTCGACCGAGATCTACGTCGAGCCCGGCCCGCAGCACGCCGACCTCGAGGCCTTCGAGGCGGCCATCGACGCCGACGATCCGGCCATCGCGCCGTCGATGCTCTACGCCTACGCGGCCCTGCTCGAGGGCATCCCGTTCGCCAACGGGGCACCCAACCTCACCGTCGACACCCCGGTGCTGCGCCGGTTCGCCACCGACCACGGCGTGCCGATCTGTGGCAAGGACTTCAAGACCGGTCAGACCATGGTCAAGACCGTGCTGGCGCCGATGTTCAAGGCCCGGATGCTCGGCCTCGACGGCTGGTACTCGACCAACATCCTCGGCAACCGCGACGGCGAGGTGCTCGACGATCCGGAGTCGTTCCGCACCAAGGAGACCTCCAAGCTGGGCGTGCTCGACACGATCCTGCAGCCGGAGCTGTACCCGGACCTGTACGGCGACCTCGACCATGTCGTGCGCATCAACTACTACCCGCCCCGCGGCGACAGCAAGGAGGGCTGGGACAACATCGACTTCTTCGGCTGGCTCGGCTACCCGATGCAGCTCAAGGTCAACCTGCTGTGCCGCGACTCGATCCTGGCCGCCCCACTGGCGCTGGACCTGGCCCTGTTCCTGGACCTGGCGCAGCGGGCCGGGATGGGCGGCATCCAGGAGTGGCTGTCGTTCTACTTCAAGGCCCCGCAGGTCGCCCCCGGTCTGTACGCCGAGAACGACCTGTTCATCCAGCTCACCAAGCTCAAGAACACCCTGCGCTGGATGATCGGCGAGACCCAGATCACCCACCTCGGCATCGAGTACTACACCGACGAGCACCAGCCGCAGGACTGACACCGAGGTGGCAGCCAGCCCCGGGCCGCACCGGAGACTGCCCGCCGAGGTGGTGGCCGCGCTGGCCTGCCCGCACGATGCCGGCCCGCTCACGCAGGACGACACCGGCCTCATCTGCCCGGCCGGCCACCGCTTCGACCGGGCCCGCCAGGGCCACGTCACCCTGACCGCCGGCCCGCTGCGCCACGCGGGCGACACCGCGGACCAGGTCGCACGCCGGCTCGCGGTCCACCGCGAGGGCGTCCTGCGGGCCGTCCACGCTGCCGTCGTCGCCGAGGCCATGGCCGCGCCGCTGCCGGGCGGGCTGGTGGCCGACCTCGGTGCCGGGCCCGGCACCTACCTGGCGGCGGTGCTCGACGCGCTGCCGGCCCGGGCGGGCCTCGCCGTGGACGTCTCCAAGGCCGCGGCCCGCCGGGCCGCGCGCTGCCATCCCCGCGCCGGCGCGGTGGTCGCGGACGTCTGGGACCGGATCCCCGTGCGTGACCGGGCCGCGGCCCTGGTCCTGCTCGTGTTCGCCCCGCGCTCCGGTGGGGAGCCGGCGCGGCTGCTCGCGGACGGTGGCGCCGTCGTCGTCGTGACCCCCGGTCCGGACCACCTGGCCGAGCTGCGGGAGCGGACCCCGGCACTGCGCCAGGCACCCGACAAGCTGGCCGACGTCGCCGCGGCGCTGGGCCCGGACCTGCACCCGGCCCCGGTCCGGCACATCACCGACCGCCGGCGCGTCCCGCGTCACGTGGCCGTCGACCTGGTCGCCATGGGCCCCAGTGGCCACCACCTCGATGCGCGCGACCTGGACCGCGTCGCCGAGGCGCTCCCCGCCGGCATCGAGGTCAGCGTGGACGTGCGCGTACAGCGGTGGCAGCGGGCGCCCCTGACCCCCGGAGCCCCGAACGACGCCGGGTAGGCTCACGCCCGCCCGTGACGCCCACCCGTCGCGCGCGTAGAGGACCGATCGTGACCGCACCCGAGCCGGGCCATGCGCCCACGACCGCCGCCTACGCCGGCGCCGTCGACCACTACACCTCCCCCAGCCGGCGGGACTGGGTGAAGCGTGCCTGGGAGGAGCCGGAGCTGGTCCGCCTGCTCGACGCGGCGGTCCGGGCGACCGGGCCGGCGTCACCGCTGGACGTGCTCGACATCGGCTGCGGGACCGGGGTCGCCCTCGACCTGCTGCGCCACACCCCGACGCTCGCCGGCGAGCACGGACCCGAGCTGCGCTACCTCGGGGTCGACCTCGACGACGACCTGCTGGCGGTCGCCCGGACCCGCGTCGGCGACGGACGTACCCGCTTCGCCCACGCGGATGTCCGCGACGAGCTGCCCGGGGCCCCGCACGACCTGTACCTGTCGACCGGCGTGCCGTACTCGCACCTGACCCGCGAGGAGCTGACCGCGGTGGTCGCCGAGATGCTGAGCGGCGCGCGTCGGCACCCGCGGCCGACCGTGCTGATGCTGGACGTGCTCGGCCGCTACTCCCTGGAGTGGACCAGCCGCTGGGCCGAGACGCGCTGGGACTACCGCATGAGCTTCTTCGTCACCGACCAGGAGCTCAGTGCGACACCGATGACCACCTACGGCGGCAGCGAGCTGGCCGACCTGGTCCACACGGCCGCGACCCGGGCCGGCTGCGAGCTCGACCGCGTCACGCTGACCGACCGCTCGATCGTGGTCGGGCGCCACACGGCCACCGGCGGCTACACGCCGGGGCTGCGGCCCTACCGCCAGCTGGTCAACGACCTCGCCGACGTCGAGGTCCTCGTCGACCTCGAGCTGCTGCGCCTCAGCGACCTGGACCTCACGGGTGGCCCCGAGGAGGTGGACGCCTTCCTCGCCGCCTTCACCACCCGGTGGGACGCTGCGCTGGAGCGGGCCGCCGCGGCCGCGACCGGCCGCGGCGACGACGAGGTGGCCGCACAGGTCCAGCCCGCGCTGGCCGAGGAGCTGCGTCGGCTCGAACGGGACGCGCAGCCCGGGCTCGGGGTCGCCCACTCCCTGACCGCGACCGTGGTGACGCGTCCCGGTGGCTGACCTGCACCATCCCCCGACGGCCGTGCTGCTCGACCTCGACGGCACGCTGGTGGACTCCGGACACCTGTGGCACCGTGCCTACCGCGCCTGGGCGGCATCCGCCGGGGTGCACCTGCCACCCGACTGGTGGGCCGCGGTGGTCGGGGCCAGCCTGCCCGGCAGCATCCGGACCCTGGCCCCGGACCACACCGACGCCGAGGTCACCACCGACATCGAGGTGGTCGTCACCGAGGCCGCCGCCGCGCTGTCGGCCGAGCCCGCCGGGAGCGCCACCCTGGTCACCTGGCGGCCGGGGGCCCGGGAGCTGCTGGCCGCACTCGACGCGGCCGGGGTCGCGACCGCGGTGGTGACGACCACACCACGGCGCGTGCTCGACGCCATCGACGAGCACCTCGGCCTCGACGTGCTGGTCACGGTCGCCGGCGACGAGGTGACGCGCGGCAAGCCCGACCCTGAGGGCTACCTGCGGGCGGCCGCCGCGCTCGAGGTCGACCCCGGGGGCTGCGTCGTGATCGAGGACTCCCCCACCGGGGTCGCCGCTGCCGAGGCGGCCCGGATGCGCCTGCTCGTCGTGGCGGGGGAGGTACCGGTCCCCGCGGGCCCCACCCGCCGGGTGGTGCCGAGCCTGACCGGGGTCGACCTCGGGGTGCTCGCCGCGCTCCGACCACCCGGACCGCCCCCGGCCTAGCGGCCCGGTCCGGCGGGGCCGGCGCCCGGCGCAGGGCCGACCGGCGGCCCCGTCGGTGCCCTTCGGACCTCCGATGCGCCCACGCCGGGCTCTACCGTCGGAAGCAGACCGGGCCGGCCGGTCGGGCTGGCTCGTGCACGCGACCGTGAGGAGCCGAGCCATGGGGCACCACAGCACGGACGTCTGCATCATCGGTGCCGGTCCGGCGGGGCTCTACGCCGCCGCCTACGTCGGGTTCCGTGGGCTCTCTGCCGTGCTCATCGACTCCCTGCCGGAGCCGGGTGGCCAGGTGATGGCGCTCTACCCCGAGAAGCAGATCCGTGACATCGCCGGCTACCCGACGGTCACCGGCCGCGACCTCGTGGACGCCTGCGTCACGCAGGCGGCGGGCCACGATCCGGTCTTCCTGCTCGACCAGGTCGCCGAGGGCTTCCTCCGGCACGAGGACGGCACCTTCACCATCACGACCTCGCGCGAGGAGACGGTGGCCTGCCGCGGGGTGATCATCTGCGTCGGGCTCGGCCGGTTCACCCCCCGCCGCCTCCCCGGGACCGAGAGCTACGAGGGCCGGGGGCTGGTCTACCTGGTCCGCGACCTGTCCACGATGCGCGACGAGGACCTGCTGGTGGTCGGCGGGGGGGACTCGGCCGTGGACTGGGCGCTGACCTTCGAGCCGATCGCCCGCTCGGTCACCCTGATCCACCGCCGCGAGGGGTTCCGGGCCCACGAGGGCCCGCTCCAGCAGCTGCTCGACTCCCGCGTCGAGGTGCTGGTCCACACCGAGGTCGCGGCGATCCACGGCGAGGAGGCGATCGAGGCCGTCGAGGTGGTGGACAACCGCACCGACGAGCGCACGACGCTGAAGGTCACCAAGGTGCTCGCGGCGCTGGGCTTCCACGCCAACCTCGGTCCGGTCGCCGACTGGCCGATCGGGCTCGAGGGCCGGGTGCTGCCGGTGAACCGGCGCATGGAGACCACGGTGCCCGGGGTCTACGCGGCCGGGGACATCACCGGCTACGACGGCAAGCTCCGGCTCGTGTCGGTCAGCTTCGGCGAGGCGGTGGTGGCCGCCAACCACCTCGCCGCCTACCTCGACCCGAGCCAGCGGGTCTTCCCCGGCTACTCCTCCGGCTGACCCGACCCGCCCGTGGGCCCGCGGAGCGCAGGCTGCAGCCGGGCGCGCACTAGCCTTGCCCGCTCCTGGCCGACCACCCGCGTGGGAGGGTGCGCATGTCCGAGCACGACGTCGACCTCAGCATCATCGGCGCGGGCCCTGCCGGCCTGTACGCCGCCTACTACGCCGGGTTCCGGGGGCTCAGGACGGCGGTGATCGACTCGCTGACCGAACCGGGCGGGCAGGTCACGGCCCTGTACCCCGAGAAGCTGATCTTCGACGTGGCCGGGTTCCCGGCGGTCAAGGGCAAGGACCTGATCGAGGCCTGCGTCGAGCAGGCCGCCCCCTACGACCCGGCCTACCTGCTGGGGCACCGGGCGGACGACCTCACCCCCCACGCGGACGGGACCTTCACCGTCACCACCAGCCACGGGGACGTGGTGCGGACCAAGGCCGTCGTCATCACCGGCGGGATCGGCCACTTCACGCCGCGGCCGCTGCCGGACGGGGAGTCCTTCGAGGGTCGCGGCCTGGTCTACTTCGTGCGCGCGCTGGAGACGATGCGGAACCAGGACGTGCTGATCGTCGGCGGTGGCGACTCCGCGGTCGACTGGGCACTGAACCTCGAGGGGATCGCCCGCTCGATCACCCTGATCCACCGCCGCGACCGGTTCCGGGCCCACGAGGACTCGGTGGCCAAGCTGCTGGCCTCGACCGTCGAGGTGCTGACCTTCACCGAGGTGGCGTCGATCACCGGCGACGACGAGGTCGAGACCGTCGTGGTGGAGCACAACAAGACCGGAGAGCAGCGCACCCTGACGGTCAACAAGGTCATCGCGGCGCTCGGGTTCCAGTCGGACCTCGGCCCCCTCAAGACCTGGGACATCACGATCGACGGGCGCCACATCATCGTCGACAGCCGCATGCAGACCACCCTGGCCGGGGTGTTCGCCGCCGGCGACATCACCGAGTACGAGGGCAAGGTGCGGCTGATCTCGGTCGGGTTCGGGGAGGCTGCCACGGCGGTCAACAACGCGGCGGTCTACATCGATCCGACCGCCCGTGTCTTCCCCGGCCACTCCTCCGGCGGCTGAGCCGGGTCCTCGGCGTGGACGCGGCCTTCCTCTCCCTGGTGGTCCTGGCCGTCGTCGCGGCCGTGGTCGGCGTGGTCTGGTACCAGCAGGCCCGCAAGCGACGGATCGAGGCGTCGCTCGAGGCGCTGCTGGCCCGCGACCCGCGCTGGCGGCGGGACACCACGCTGTGCGGTCGAGGGGCCGAGCAGCTCGCCGGCCGCTGTCCGGCGACGCCGCGCGGGGATCGGCGGTACGGCCTCGAGCACGTCGTCGCCGGGCCGCTGGACGTCGTCGCCCTGGGCGCCCCGCGAACCTGTTGGGCCAGCTGCGGCATCTGGTGGTACGAGCAGGAGCACACCAGCACCGACAGCAACGGCCGCACCTCGAGGACCTACTCGCGCACCGACGTGCCCGTGACCGCGGTGGCGCTCCCCGTCGCCGTGCCGACGGAGATCGCGATCGGGGCCGAGTCCCTCTTCGGCCGCATCGGGCTGACCCGCGGTGGCCAGCAGGTGGAGTCGGACGCGTTCAACCGACGCTTCCGGGTCCGCGGCGGTGATCCCGCGCTCACGATCCAACTGCTCGACGCGCAGCTCCAGCACCACCTGCTGGAGCACTACCCGAAGCGCTCGCTGTGGCTGGCGGGCGACCTCGCCGTCATCGGTGGTGACACCGACCGCGCCGACCCCTCGCTGTACGGCCCGATCCGGGCGCTGCCGGGGTTGCAGGCTGACGCCGTGGACCTGCTCGGGCGGGTCCCCGCCCAGTTCTGGCGGGCCGTCGGCCTCGATGGCGACCAGCCGGGGTCAGCCGACCAGCAACGGTGACGCGCGACGCACCGCGAGCAGCGCCTCCGCGGCGCTCGGCGCGGTCAGCAGCAGGCCGGCGTGCTCCACGACCGGCGTCACCGGACCGCAGCAGACCAGCCGGTCGAGGAACGCCGCCGCCTCGGGATCCTCACGGGCGTCGCGCACCTGCACCTCGACGCCATCGAGGCCGGTCAGTGCCTCGACGACACGCACGGTCTGGCGGTCGTCGGCGTCGATGGTGATGCGGATGGTCGACACGGGGCTTCCTCGGCTGGCGGGTGCGGTCCGTGAGGGGGAACGCCGCGCAGCCCCGGACGCTTCCCCGTCCCCGCGCGACGCGACCGTGAGGTACGCCGAGCGACCCTGGGCCTCGTGGCGTCCGGCCCTCTCCGGCGGCGGGATGCTCGGGCAGGGTATGGGTGAGCACACGGGAGACGGCGGATGCAGGCCGCGGCACGGATGGCGATCCTGCGCGAGGCCGCTGCGGTCGCGGCGCTCGCCATGGCGCTGTCCTGGCCGCCGTGGCTGCTGCTCCTCGCCACCACCGCTGACCCGGGTGCCCACCCCGGCTCGATGGTGCTGTGGGCACTGGGCGGGCTCGGGCCCGCCGCGGCGGCCCTGCTCGTGCTCCGCAAGCAGCACGGCAGGCCGGGTCTGGCGGCGTTCCGGCGGTCGCTGACCCGGTGGCGGGTCGGTCGGCTGTGGCTCGTGCTCCTGGCCCCGCTGCCGATCGGGCTCGGCACCGTGCTGCTGCTGGTGGGAACGGGACGGGTGGTGTGGCAGCCGGGCGGGCCGGAGACCGCCCTGCTGGTGCCGGTCTGGCTGCTCGGCGGGCTGGTGTTCGGGGGGCTGGAGGAGGCCGGCTGGCGGGGGCGCCTGCAACCCCTGCTCCAGGACGCCCTGCACCCGCTGACCGCTGCGGTCCTGGTCGGCCTCACCTGGTCGATCTGGCACCTGCCGCTGTTCTGGCTGACGGGCACGACCCAGGCCGCCACCTCGATCGTCACCTTCGCGGTGGGGGCGATCGGTCTGTCGGTGGTGCTCGGCTGGGTCTGGAACACCTCCGGGGGCAGCACGCTGCTGGCGGTGCTCCTCCACGGGGCGGTCAACGGCTGGTACACCGCAACGGTCCAGGGGCTGGCGCCCGGCAGCCTGGACGCCGGGTTCGGCACCATCACCGCGCTCGCCGCCGTGCTGGCGGCACTGGCGGTCGTCATGGTCGTGGGCCCGGCGCTCTCGCGTGACCGTGCACCACACGACGTGGTGCCGTCAGCGTGACGCCCGGTCCCGGGCCGGTGAGACGCCGTCCGTGGCACCCTCGGTCGCGGGGCCGCGCGTCACGAGCAGGCGCGTGACCGTGACCACGACCGTGACGATGACGACGCCGGCCAGCGACGCGGCCGTCCAGTGGAGCCGGCTCGCCAGCGCGACCAGCGGCGCGGCGAAGGGCAGGACCGCAAGCAGCACCATCGACGTGACCAGGGCCGCGCCGTGCTGGCGGAGCCGGAGCGCGAGGGCGCAGCCGACCGCGAGCCCGACACCGGTCCCGAGCAGCACCAGGCTCGCGACGATGCCCTGCAGTTCCTCCCACGGGCTGCCCGCCGACGCCAGGACCGGGTCGAGCCAGGCGTACACGGTGTAGCCAACAGCCCCACCGAGGGCGCCGCCGAGCACCGCTCCCACGCTCCCCGCCACGATGCCCCGGCGCGCCATCTCGACCACCCTTCCCCAGGCGTACCCCCAGCGTGGCCAGCGGACGCCTGCGACGGAAGGGGCGAGCGACCCGACCCCGCTCAGCGATCAGCGGCCCGCACCGCGCGAAGCACCGCCGCGTGCATCCCGTCGGCGACCCGGTGGGTCCGTTCCACGGTGACGCCCGCGAAACCGACCGCCTCGAGACCGGCGACGACCTCGGCCTCGGACAGCGCACCGGCGATGCAGCCCACGTGTGAGCCCCGCTCGGCCCGTTCCGCCGGGGTGAGGTGGTCCTCGGCGAGGACGTCGCTGATCGCCAACCGCCCACCCGGGCGGACGACGCGGGCGAGCTCACGGAAGACCGCGGGCTTGTCCAGCGACAGGTTGACAACGCAGTTCGAGATGACCACGTCGACGGCGTCGTCCGGCAGCGGCACGTCCTCCATGCGTCCGAGCAGGAAGGTCACGTTGCCGACACCGGCCTCCGCCTGGTTGCGACGTGCCACGGCGAGCATCTCCGCCGTCACGTCGAGCCCGTAGGCGTGTCCGTCGGGGCCGACCCGGCGGGCGGAGAGCAGGACATCGAGGCCCGCGCCGGAGCCGAGGTCGAGGACGACCTCCCCCGCGCGCAGGGCTGCCACCTCGGTGGGGACGCCGCAGCCGAGCGAGGCCCCCGCCACCCCCGCCGGCAGCTCCCCGAGGACCGGCATCGGGTAGAGCGCACCACCGAAGACGTCCTCGGCGCCGGGGGAGGTCGCTTCCGACCCACAGCAGCGCTCGCCGCCACCATCGGCACTGGCGCCCGCGGCGGACAGCGCCGCCGCGGCGTAACGAGCACGGATCTCGTCCAGCTCCACGGGCATGGCGGATCCCCTCAGGCACAGCAGGCGGCGGGCATCGGGGCCGGACGCTGTCGGGCGCGAGCGGAGGCCAGCTGGAGGTCACGACCACGGGCGGTAGCGAGGGCAGACAGGGTGTCGGCGTGCATGGCGCTGCTCCTCGGTGATCCGCGCTGGTCCGCACTGGTCCGTACGGGCCAGCTCGACCTTCGTATCGATGCTTGTCGATGCGGTCTGGGGAACGTGCCATATGTATCGACGGATGTCGATATGATGACCGCACAGTGCGCACCGTCCCCGGCGCCCCCCGAGGGAAGACCCATGGCGACCCCGCCCATCACCGACTGCTGCGCCCCCGTCCTGGCGTCGACGTTGGACGCGGCCGAGGCCGAGCAGCTGGCGGCCGCGTTCAAGGTGCTCGCTGACCCCGTCCGACTCCGCTTGCTGAGCCTGATCGCGGCCTCCCCGCAGGCTGAGGCCTGTGCCTGCGACCTGGTCGGCCCGCTCGGCCGCAGCCAGCCCACGGTCAGCCACCATCTGGGCGTCCTGACCGGGGCTGGCCTCCTCTCCCGCGAGCAGCGTGGACGCTGGGCCTACTTCAGGGTCGATCCGAGCCGGCTCGCGGTCCTGCGCGACGCGCTCGGCGCGGGACCGTCGTCAGCAGACACCGGGACCACGTAGGGTCGAAGGTCCCCCCAGGTCGGGACCGGTTCGGTGAGGCGTCCCGAACCTGGTCGCTTAACCTTGCACCGGACGCACCTGGATCCAATCACACATCGTTGAGGAGCTCGTCATGACGAACCGCAAGCTCGCATCCGTCGCCTCCATCGTGCTCGGCGCCCTGCTGATCGTCGGCTCGATCGGCACCTGGGTGATGGTCAGCAGCACCCTGGCCGACCAGCGCATCACGACCCCCTCCGACGCCTGCCTCCCCGAGCGCGACGTCCGAGGGCCCTTCACCGCCTACTGCCAGGCGCGGATCATCGAGGAGCACGCCCTGAACTCGACCGACGGCCTGACCTACGCGGAGCTCGACCGTGAGGACCCGCTGCGCAACGTGGCCATGAACGCCTCCTTCCTGCAGGCCTCCCTGTTCACCTCCGTGCTCGCCTTCGGTGTCGCCGCCATGGCCGGCGGGATGGGGCTGATCTTCATCCTCATCGGGCTCGGGATGCGGGACGTGAGCGAGAACCTGGCCCAGCAGGGGTCGAGCTCCAGCAGCTGACCAGCATCGCGCACCACCGGTGGCGGGGCCCGAGCGGCCCCGCCACCGTCGTGTCCGCTCGGTACCGTCCGCGCCCATGACCCCACCGACCGCCACCCTGCCCGTCCCGCCACCGTCGGTGGAGGTGCCGCCGGCCGCGGTGGCCGGCCCGCTCCACCTCGGTGGTCTGAGCGTCTGGCCGCCGGTGGTGCTCGCCCCGATGGCGGGGGTCACGAACGTGGCCTTCCGTGCCCTGTGCCGCCGCTTCGGTGGCGGCTTGTACGTCTCGGAGATGGTCGGCGCCCGGGGCCTGCTGGAGGGTGACGCCCGCTCGCAGCTCAAGGCCGCCTTCGGCCCCGACGAGCACCCACGGTCGATCCAGCTCTACGGCACCGACGCCGCCGACACCGGAGCGGCCGTGCGGCTGCTCGTGGCCGGCGACGAGGCAGCAGACCGCGCGCCCGTGGACCACGTCGACCTGAACTTCGGCTGCCCCGCCCCGAAGGTGACCCGTCACGGTGGCGGCGCGGCGCTGCCGTGGCGCACCGACCTGTACGCGGCGATCGTCGCGGCCGCGGTGGCGGCCGCCGGCGACGTGCCGGTCACCGTCAAGCTCCGGCTCGGCATCGACCACGACCACCTGACCTACCTCGAGGCGGGCCGCATCGCCGAGGACCTGGGCGTCACCGCGGTCGCGCTGCACGCGCGCACCGCCGAGCAGCGCTACGGCCCGCCCGCGGCCTGGCACCACATCGCCCGGCTCGCGGCCGCGCTCACGGTGCCCGTGCTCGGCAACGGCGACATCTGGGAGGCGGCGGACGCGACGCGCATGCTGCGCGAGACCGGCTGCGCCGGGGTGGTGGTCGGTCGTGGGTGCCTGGGCCGACCCTGGCTGTTCCGCGACCTCGAAGCGGCGCTCGCCGGGCGGGACGTGCCGGCGCCCCCCGACCTCGGAGCCGTCGCCGCGCTGCTGGTGGAGCACGCCCGGCTGCTCGTCGACCACCTCGGTCCGGACACCGGCCTGCGGGAGCTGCGCAAGCACACCGGCTGGTACCTGCAGGGCTTCCCCGTCGGCAGGCCCCTACGCCGGGACCTCAACCAGGTCGACACGTTGGACGAGCTCCACCTGCTGCTCGAGGGGGTCGATCCCTCGCTGCCCTTCGACGAGGCGGTGCGCCGGCAGCCACGCGGGCACACCACCGCGCCGAAGCGGGTCATCCTGCCCCACGGCTGGCTCGAGACCCGGACCCACGGGCTGCTCGCCAGCCCCGACGGCGAGGCGGTCTCCGGTGGGTGAGGCCGCCACACCCCGGCTCGTGCTGGCCTCCGGGAGCCCGCGGCGTGCCGCCCTGCTGGCCCGCCTGGGGTGGGCACCGGAGCTCCGGCCGGCCGACATCGACGAGTCGGTCCAGCCCGGCGAGCCCCCGCACGCCCTGGTGGTCCGCCTCGCCCGGACCAAGGCCGCCACCGTCGCGGCGGGACGCGACGACGAGGTCGTGCTCGGCGCCGACACCGAGGTGGCACTCGACGGCCGGGTGCTCGGCAAGCCGCGCGACGACGCCGACGCCGCCACGATGCTGCGGTCGCTGGCCGGCCGGACCCACGAGGTCGTCACAGGACTCGCCGTCATGCGTGGCGGCACCGCCGCGACGGACCTGCTGACGACCCGGGTGACGTTCCGCACCCTCACCGCCGCCGAGGTCGCCTGGTACGTCGGCACCGGCGAACCCGCGGGCAAGGCCGGGGGCTACGCGCTCCAGGGCGCCGGGGCGGCGCTGGTCGATCGGGTGGACGGCAGCGACACCAACGTCATCGGGCTCCCGCTGGCGGCGGCGATCGCCCTGGTGCGGACCGTCGGCCTCGACCTGCTCGGGCCGGCTCAGCCGGCCTCGCGGTAGGTGTCGTCGGCGTCGGCCAGACCGATCCGACCGGCGTCCTGGTGACCATCCACCGCGCCGACGTGTCTGCGGCTGCCCGCACGCGCACGCACCACGAGGTCACGCGCCCACGCGACGAACCGCTCGGCCTGCCGGTTGGCCCACACGTGCACGTCCCGGGCCCACTCGTACTCGCGGGCCAGGATCGCGATCCCGGCGACGGCGGTCAACGCACCCGGACCCGGGAGGAAGGGGGAGGCGAACGCGAGGCTGAGCAGCAGCACCACCACGCCGACCACGGTGACCCAGACCCGACGCGCGTGGTCCTTCATCCCCCGGGGCACCGGGGGCAGCGGCGAGGTCTTGCTGGGATCGAAGGTCTCCGGCGCCCCGATGTTGCGCCGGGTCAGGGCGGTGAGGACCCGGCCGACCGCGCGCGAGCGTGCCCGGGTCGCCAGCGACAGCTCGACCACCAGCTCCTCGCCGGCGCCGTTGAGCCGCACCCGGACCCGGTCGGGGCTGTCCTGGTCGAGGTCGAAGCGCACCAGCGAGCCGAGCGGCGCATGCGTGTCCGGGGAACGCACGCTCGCGACGTGCACCAGGCAGCGCTGGTCGGTGACCACGAGCACCGCCGGGGCACGGACCCCGGGAACCTGCGCGTGCGCCCAGGAGACGACCCGTTCGTCGGCCGCGAGCTGGGTGCGCAGCTCGCCGAGGACGAGCCGTTCACGCAGACGTCCCACAGGTCCCATGGCCGCAACTGTACGCCCTGACCGGCCCCCGACCACGACGCTCGGACGGTGGCCGCACCCACGCTGCGCCCGGACCGCGCGGTGGCACCGCAGGGGTGGTCGAAGACGGGGGCCACGGGCTATCGTGCCGGCCCGGTGATGAGGCTCCCTGCCAGCCCGGACGATCGAGGGACCGTGCGAGGACGGATCGCGCTCCTGCTCGCCGTCGCGCTCGTCGCGACGATGCTCGTCTCCCCTGCCGCTGCGGAGCCGGACACCTCGCGGCTCCAGGAGCTCCAGCGCACGCTCCGTGACCTCGAGGCTGAGGCGGCGCAGGAACGCGCCCAGCTCGGGACGCTGGATGCGGAGCAGGAGGCCCTGGTCGCCGAGCAGCAGCGTGCCGAGGCACGGCTGCGGCAGATCGAGGCCGAGCTCAGCCTGGCCGTCGACATCTACAACGGTGCGGTCGAGGCGCTGGAGCAGGTCCAGGCCCAGCTCGCGGCGACCAGCGCGGAGCTCGCGGAGCTCCTGCAGGAGATCGACGGCCTCCAGGGCAACGTCGTCGACCACGTGCGACGCCTGCACAAGCTCGGTCCGTCGATCGAGTTCACCGTCATCGTCGGTGCGACCGACCCGGCGGAGATCGGGTTCCGCTCGTCCTCCCTCCGGCACATCATCTCGGTCGACCAGGTCGACATCGAACGGCTCACCGCGGCCACGGAGCGGGCCAGCGCGCTCGAGGACCGGCTCGCGGCGCAGGAGGCCGAGGCGGTCGAGCTGACCGCGGCGGTCGAGGCCGAGCTCCGCACGGTCGAGACCACCTACGAACGCTTCGCCGATGAGATGGCCGAGCTCGAGGCGACCGTGGTCCGGGTCGAGGCCGACCTGCGTGCCCAGCGGGCCGTGGTCAGCGACACGGATCAGGCGCTGGACGCCGCTCGCCGTGCGGTGGCGGACGAGCAGGCCCGCATCGAGGCCGAGCGGGCCCGGCTCGAGGCCCAGCGTCGCGCCGAACGGGAAGCTGCGGAGCGCGCCGCCGCCGAGCGTGCCGCGGCCGAGCGTGCCGCGGCCGAGCGTGCCGCGGTGGAACGCGCCGCAGCGGAACGCGCACCGGCACAGCGGTCCGCGTCCACCCCGCCCGCCGCCACCACGAGCAGCCCCGCACCCGCACCCACACCCGCGCCAGCGCCTGCGCCTGCGCCGGCACCGTCGACCCGCCGGTCGGCGGACGTGGCCGTGTCCACCGCGCTCGCCCAGCTCGGGAAGCCGTACGTGTGGGGGGCGAACGGTCCGAGCTCCTTCGACTGCTCCGGGTTGACCTCGTTCTCGTGGCGGGCCGCCGGGGTCACGATCCCGCGCACCTCCCGTGGCCAGTTCTCCGGTCTGACCCGCATCTCCCGGGCGCAGCTGCAGCCGGGTGACCTCGTGTTCGAGTACTCACCCGTCAGCCACGTCTCGATGTACATCGGGAACAACACGATCGTCGAGGCCAGCCGTCCCGGGGTGCCGGTCCGCACGGCCTCGCTGTCGTCCCGCAGCCCGGTCGGGTACGCCCGCCCGTGACCTCGCACGCAGCCCCGGCCGACCCCTCGGACGCCGAGGCGGCACCGCCGGACACCGACGCGGCGCCGCCGGAGCCCACCTGGCGACCGGACACGCTGGCGGTACGCGGCGGCGCCCGGCGCAGCGACCTCGACGAGACCGCCGAGGCGCTGTTCCTGACCTCCGGGTTCGTCTACCCCAGCGCCGAGGAGGCCGCCGCCTCCTTCGCCGGGGACAGCGACCACTACGTGTACTCGCGGCTGCGCAACCCCACCACCTCGATGCTGGAGGAGCGCCTGCGACAGCTCGAAGGGGCCGAGGCCGCCTGGGCCACCGCGAGCGGGATGTCGGCGGTGTTCAACGCGTTGGCCGCCACCGTGCGTGCCGGCGACCGTGTGGTGGCCGCGCGGGCGTTGTTCGGGTCGTGCTTCCAGGTGCTCGACCAGCTGCTACCGCGCTGGGGGATCACGACCACCTTCGTGGACGGCACCGACCTCGACGCCTGGGAGCAGGCGCTCGCGACCCCGACCCGGGCGGTCTTCCTCGAGACCCCGTCCAACCCGATGCAGGAGCTCGTGGACCTGCGGGCCGTCAGCGAGCGGGCGCACGCCGTCGGCGCGCGGGTCATCGTGGACAACGTCTTCGCGACCCCCGTCCTCCAGCGCCCGCTGGAGCTCGGCGCGGACCTGGTGGTCTACTCGACCACGAAGCATCTCGACGGCCACGGCCGCACGCTCGGGGGCGCGATCCTCGGCCCGACGGCGTTCATGGACGACGAGCTCAAGCCGCTGATGCAGCACACCGGGCCGACCCTCAGCCCGTTCAACGCCTGGGTGGTGCTGAACGCGCTACCCACCCTACGGCTCCGGGTCGAGCACCAGACCGCGACCGCGCTCACCCTGGCGCGCTGGCTGGAGGACCATCCCTCGGTCGCCACCGTCCGGTACCCGTGGTTGGCCTCCCACCCGCAGCACGACCTGGCCCGCAGCCAGATGGCCGGTGGTGGCTCGATCGTCACCCTCGAGCTGGACGGCGGGACCGAGCGCGCCTTCCGGGTCCTGAACGCCCTCGAGCTGATCGACATCTCCAACAACCTCGGGGATGCCCGTAGCCTCGCCACGCACCCGGCCACCACCACCCACCACCGCGTCGGCGCGGCGGTCCGCGCCAGCATGGGCGTCGGCGATGGCGTGCTCCGGCTGTCGGTCGGGCTCGAGGACGTCGCGGACCTCCAGGACGACCTGGACCGGGCGCTGTCCCGCTGACCGACGGCGCTCCCCTAGCCTCGGATCGACCGCGACGCACCGAGCGGAGGACGCGGCGTGGACGCGATGGAGCTGGTCGAGCGGGTCGTCGTCGGGGTCGAGGTCGTCGCCGTCGCGATCCTCGCGTTCGGGGTGGCGTTCGTGCTGGTCCGCGGCGGCATCCGCCTCGGCAACCGCCGGCCCTGGCAGGAGGTCTACGCAGGCATGCGGGTCGGCATGGGCCGCGCGCTGCTGCTGGGCCTCGAGGTGCTGATCGCCGCCGACATCATCGCGACCGTGGTCCTCGAGCTGACCATCACCAACGTCGCCGCCCTGGGCCTCCTCGTGCTGATCCGCACCTTCCTCACCTGGTCGATCCAGCTCGAGACCACGGGGCACTGGCCCTGGCAGCCGGCACCGGATCGGCCGGAGGTGGCCTGAGGATCCTCACCGCAGGGCGGTGAGCGCCGCCCGCAGCTCCCCCACGGCATCGACCTCGGCGGCGTAGGGGTCCAGCAGCTCGCGCGCCACCACCTCATCCAGCCGTGCGCGCAGCTGTCGCCGGGCACGTGTGCGCAGGCGTCGCGACGAGGTGGCCAGCGCCAGCCGCGTCAGCCACCCCAGGAGCACGCGCACGAGCAGACCGCCGACCAGGAGCGCGGCAGGCCAGCTCAGCTCCTCGGTCAGCATCGGACGCGGGAGGGCCGGCAGCCCCAGCCAGACCACGGCGCCGAGCAGGAGCTGCCAGATGGCCCCGGCGAGCGCGGTCGCCTCCGCCAGGCCACGCAGCCCCGCCGCCACCCGCCACCAGCCCCGCCGGACGCCCGCCACCTCGTCGGCGCAGCGCCGCACCGTTCCCGTCACCGCCGGGGCGGCCACCGCGGCAGCCCGCGCGATCGCGTCCTCGAGCGTGGTGTGGGCCGGCCCCACCGCGGCGGCAAGCCCCAGCGAGCTGCCCAGGCGTTCGACCAGACGGGCCTCGCTGCGCTCGCTCGCGCGGTCGGGACGGGGCGTGCTGGTGCTCCACCCGAACCCCAGGCCACGACCGACCCGGCGAGCGGCGCCGGCCGGCATGCGCACCGCGCGTGCCAGCGGCGACCGCACGGCCGTCCGCGCCTGGCGGTGCTGCTCGAGCAGGGCCAGCCCGAGGGCGCGGTGGGCGTCGGACGCGTCCAGCGCAACCTCGACCAACGGCGCCACCTCGAGGTCGAGTGACGGCAGCGCCGGCACACGGGGCAGGACGTCGCGCGCCACCACCGCGACGTCGGCGGTCAGACGGCGGACCGCAGCGGTCCGGGCGGCGGCACGTTCGGCGAGCTGGGTCCGAAGCTCGTCGACGCCGACGCCGGTGGCCGCCGAGGCGGCCAGGAGGGTGGCCTGGCCCAGGCCGTCCTCATCGAGGCGCCGGGCGAGGTCCCGCTGCACCTGGTCGAGGGCAGCGGCGCTGAGCTCGTCGCAGCGGTTCAGCACGACGAGGAGCACCTCGGCGTGGGCGCCGAGCGCGGCCAGCGCACCCTCGTGCAGGTCGGCACGGGCGTACTTGATGGCGTCGACCACCACCACGAGCACGTCGACGCGGGCGGCGAGCCGCTCGCTGGTCCGCCGATGGCTCCGTACGACGGAGTCGTGGTCCGGCAGGTCGACCAGGACCAGCCCCTCGGGCAGGCTGCCGGGGACCTGACGCCGGTCGTCGATGGCGAGCCAGTCCAGCAGCCGACGGGACGCCACATCGAGCTGCGCGAGCACCGCCACCGGCGCACCGGTCGTCGGACGGCGGACCCCCTCCACCACCACCTCGGTGCCGACGAGCCGGTTGGCGAGCGCGGACTTGCCCACCCCCGTGCCTCCCGCCAGGGCCGCGACGGTCAGCCCGTCCCCGAACGCGAGCCGTTCCTCGACGTGGGCCCGGACCGCCAGCAGCCGTGCGAGGTCGTCCTCGCCGCACCGTCCGGGGGCCAGGCGCACGGCGGCCTCCAACGCCTCCTGCCAGGCCCCGCGGGCGTCGGCGGGTGCCGGTCGTCTCATCGTCGGCCCCGCAGGGGTGCGGCGAGCGCGGCGACGACCGCGTCGCTCGGCCGGAGCCGCTCGATGGCCTCGACCAGCGGCCGCCGCTCCTCGGCGACCCGGTCCGCCACCCGACGCTGCAGGTCGGCGTGCATGTCGGCCAGCAGGCGCTCGACGTTGTGTCTGCCGAGCACCTGGGTGAGGACCCACTGGCTGGTGGCCGCGGCGCCGGCCGCGATACCGACCTCCCCGGCCGTCAGGCCGCCCGACACGCTGAACAGGACCAGGATCGCCGAGGTGGCCAGCGAGTTGATGGCCAGCGTGGCCCGCTGCGCCTGGCGCTTCCGGGGCTCGCCGACCTCCTCGAGCAGCGCGGTGGTCGCCACCTGCCAGTCGGCGACGAGACGCTCGAGGTCGCCACGACGCGCCGCCGGGGCGGCGCGCAGGCCGGGCTCGTGGTCCAGCAGCGCGGCCCCGGCCCGGTCGGCCTCCAGGTCGCGCCGGATGCGGGTGTGCGCGCGGTCGAGCAGCCGGTCGAGCACCCGGACCAGCTCCGTGGCGACCTCCGCCTGGATCCGGTCGGCCCGGTCGACGGGACGCAGCCCGAGCCGGTCGCGGACGAGGGCCCCCAGCTGGGTGGCGCTGGTCTGCACCCGGCTGAGCCACGCACTGCCGCCGACCAGCTGCCGCCAGCTGTCCAGGATCTCCGCCCGCAGGGACAGCCCCGCCTCCAGCTCCGCGTCCAGCTCCGTCGCGACCTCGCCGAAGCGGGCCGTGACCAGACCGCGGAGGCGGTCGGCGTGGTCGACCTCGACCTGCACGGCGGCGGCCAGGTCGGCCAGCTCGGCGGGCACCGCGGCCACGAGACCCCCGAGCGCGTGGGCACGGACGGCCCGGCGTCGCTCGAGCGGGGCCAGCTCGGCCAGCCAGGCCGACAGGGGCGTGGCCAGCGAGCGGGGCAGCTGGTCGTCGACCACCTCGGTGAGCGCGATCGTGACCCGTCGGGCCGGGGGGAGCGCATGGGCCTCGAGCAACCGGGTCGCATCCTCGAGCAGCTCGTCCCGGTGCGCGTCAGGGACCTGGGTGAGCACGAGGGCGAGCAGGGCCTGCCGCCTGGCCGCACGACGCAGGTAGCCCATCCCGACCTCATCGGCGTAGGTGCGGGCGGTAGCCAGCCACAGCCAGACGTCCGCGCCATCCAGCGCGCGGTCGGCGAGGTCGCGGTTGGCGTGCTCGACGGAGTCGATGTCGGGGGTGTCCAACAGCGCGATGCCGGCGGGCACCGACGTCGAGGTGGCGACCAGCAGGGTCCGCTCCCCCACCACCTGCGCGACCCGGGCTGCATCGACGCGGACGAGGCCGGGCAGCAGGCGATCGTCCGGCTCCAGCTCGGCGACGTCGTCCGGGTGGCAGACCAGGACCGGCGCGCGGGTCGTGGGACGGACGACCCCGGCGGGGCTGACCCGACGGCCGGCGAGGGTGTTGACCAGCGTCGACTTCCCGGCCCCGGACCCGCCCCCGACGACGACCAGCAGCGGCGCGTCCGGCGCGGCCGCCCGCCGCGCGACGCCCCGCAGGAGCCGCGCCACCCGGTCGCGTTCGCGACGCAGCGCCGGCCCGTCCCCGGCGGACAGCACGAAGGCGAGCCCGTCCAGCTGGTCGGCCAGCAGCACGAGGTCCTCCGCACCCCGCGGCAGGCTGACCCCGTGGCCTGGGGTGGTCGGATCGTGCTCGGACATGGCGCAACTTCCGTGGTGGTGCCGGACGCCGGATGGGGCGTGCCGCACAGCCAAGCAGCGGTTGCCCACGCCTGCTGCAGCCCGGAGCTGCACCGTCCCGGCTGCGGCCCGCGGTTCTCGGCCGGTGCCGTTCTCGTAGACTCCCGCGGTCCGACGCCCCACCGACCAGCCCGGACGGATCGAGCCGCCCGTGAGCGCCCGCCCCCGCACCCGCCGCCGCGAGGTGGTGGAGGCCATCGAGCAGGGTGCGGTCCTGCTGTCGGCCCGCGGGCAGGTGCTGGCGATCAACGACACGGCCCGCAGCCTCCTCGGGCTCGATCCGGACGACCGCACACGGACCGCCAAGGAGGTCCTGACCGCACCGGCGCTGGTGGACGCGGTCGAGGAGGTCACGGAGAGCCGGCGCGCCATCAGCCTCGATCTGGACCACGCGGGCACGCAGCTGCGGGCCAGCGTCTCGCTGGTCCGCGACGAGGTCCTGCTGCTGCTGACCGACCGGACCGAGGAGCACCGCGTCGAGCAGCTGCGCCGTGACTTCGTCGCCAACACCTCGCACGAGCTCAAGACCCCGGTCGCCGCCATCCAGACCCTGGCCGAGGCGCTGGCCGTCGTGGCCGACGAGCAGCCCGACCGGGTCCCGGCACTGGTCGCCCGGCTGAACGGCGAGGCGACCCGCCTGGCGACCCTCGTCTACGACCTGCTGGACCTCCGCCGGCTCGAGGAGCGAGGCCCCCACGAGCGTGCCGCCGTTGACCTCGCCGAGGTGGTGCGCCGGGTCGTGGCCGGCCGGTTCGACCGGGCCCAGGCCGCAGGCGTCGAGGTGGTGGTGGACGCGCCGGACCACCTCGAGATCCCGGGCGCACGTGGCGACCTGGAGATGATCGTCCAGAACCTGCTCTCCAACGCCATCACCTACAACCACGAGGGCGGCACGGTGACCCTCACGGTCCGGCCCGTGGCGCAGGACGACGGGGCACCGGCCGAGGCCGGCGGGATCCCGGGAGCGCAGGTGGAGCTGGTCGTGGAGGACACCGGCATCGGCATCCCGGAGGAGGACCTCACCCGCGTCTTCGAGCGCTTCTACCGCGTCGATGCGGCCCGGTCCCGGAGCACCGGCGGGACGGGGCTCGGGCTGTCCATCGTGCGCCACGCGGTCGAGCACCACCAGGGCAGCATCGAGCTGACCAGCGAGGTCGGCGTCGGCACCCGCTGCGTCGTCCGCCTGCCCGCCACCGAGGCCGTGCTGACCGGCTGACCCCACGCCGCCCGAGCGACCTAGCCGGCGTCGCGACGCTGCCGGGAGCGGCGCAGCACCAGCGCGATGCTCGCCGCCAGCCCACCCCACAGTGCGGCCATGGCCACCACCATCGTGACGACCGCCGAGGTGCTCATGCCGGACCTCCTGGGTGGTCGCTCGTGCTCTCGGCCTCGTCACCACCGGCGGCCGGGCCGGTGAGGGCGACACCTGCCGGCCACGGCGCGCGCGCGAGCAGCAGCCCGACGACCACCACGAGCACCACCAGCCCCCAGCCGAAGATGGCCAGGAACCACACCGGGTAGCCGCCGTACGGCGCACCGACCTCGGTGAGCAGGTTGTCGATCACGATCCAGCCGAGCAGCAGCGGCGTGACGACCAGCAACGCCAGCGACCACCACAGCCCGAGCTTGATGTCGGAGACCCGATCGGCGTAGACACGCAACCGGGGGACCTCGCGCAGCAGCCAGGCGACCGCGATGACCTCGACGAGCCCGACCACGGCGATGCCGAAGCTGTTGATGAACCGGTCCACGACATCGAGGGTGTTGATGCCCCCGCCGGTGGCGTAGATGAGCGAGATCAGCGCCGTGCCACCGCCACCCAGCGCGACCGCGGTGCGACGCGGCAGCTGGAACTTCTCCTGCATCGCGGACACGTAGGTCTCCACGATCGAGATCATCGAGGAGATCCCGGCCAGCACCAGCGACCCGAAGAACAGCACCCCGTAGAGCCCTGAGGGCCCCGGGATCAGCGAGATGATCGACGGGAAGCCGATGAAGGCCAGCCCGATCCCGGATCGGGCCACCTCGTCCACCGGCGTGCCGGCGCTGGCTGCCAGGAACCCGATCGCGGCGAAGACCCCGATGCCCGCGAGCAGCTCGAAGGAGGAGTTCGCGAACCCGGCGATGAAGGCGTTGCCGGTCAGGTCACGGTCCTGCGGCAGGTAGCTGGCGTAGGTGATCATGATCGCGAACCCGATGGA
This sequence comes from Nitriliruptoraceae bacterium, assembly GCA_047921175.1. Taxonomy (GTDB): domain Bacteria; phylum Actinomycetota; class Nitriliruptoria; order Nitriliruptorales; family Nitriliruptoraceae; genus T1Sed10-7. Next base: position 47,385 of record JBLRWQ010000005.1, read on the forward strand.
CAGCGAGAAGAAGATCTGCCCGTAGGCCGCCACCCACACCGACGCGTCGGTGATACGCGACCAGTCCGGCTCGAACAGGGCGTTGAGCCCCTGGGCCGCACCGGGCAGCGTCACGGCCCGCACGACGATGATGCCGAACAGCACCACCAGCAGCGGGATCAGCACCCGGTTGGCCCGCTCGATCCCGCGGCGGATCCCGCCGAACAGCACCGCCAGGGTGACCACCCACACCAGGACCAACGGGACGAGCACCCCGAGCCGGAACCCCCCGAACGTGCCGGCGGCGCTGACGGCGAGGTAGTCCTCGAAGAAGAACGCCTCCGGATCGTCCCCCCAACGGGTCCCGATGGAGAACCACGCGTAGCCGCCGGCCCAGGCCACGACCACCGCGTAGTAGGTGGCGATCACGAAGGACACCGCGATCTGCCACCACCCGATCCACTCCGCCTTCGGGTGCAGCCGGGCCAGCGACAGCGGCGCGCTGCCGCGGTAGCGGTGCCCGATGGCGTACTCCATCACCAGGACCGGGATCCCGGCGGTCAGCAGCGCGAACAGGTAGGGGACGACGAACGCCCCGCCGCCGTTCTCCCAGGCGACGTAGGGGAACCGCCAGATGTTGCCGAGCCCGACGGCCGAGCCGATGGCCGCCAGCAGGAAGCCGGCGCGGGTGCCCCACTGCTCCCGGGGCTGGTCCACCACCATCAGGCCGCGCGGTGCGCGCGGTTGGCCGCGCTCACGATGGCCCTCAGCGATGCGGTGACGATGCTCGGGTCGACCCCGACCCCCCAGAGCACCCGGTCGTCGATGGCGCACTCGATGTAGGCAGCGGCGGTGGCGTCCTCGCCGGCGGACATGGCGTGCTCGGAGTAGTCCAGCACCTCGACCTCGACGCCGTGGGTGGCCAGCGCATCGCAGAACCCGGCGATCGGGCCGTTGCCCTCGCCCTTGAGGGTGACCGGCTGGCCGCGGTCGAGCAGCTCGACCCACAGCTGGTCGACCCCGCCGTCGCCGGGGACGCCGCGGGTGCTGATGAGCCGGAACCGACCCCAGGGGGCCGCCTCCGAGGGCAGGTACTCGTCGGCGAAGATGCCGATCATCTCCGGGGAGGTGACCTCGCCGCCGTGGCTGTCGGTGCGCGCCTGGACGACGTGGCTGAACTCGATCTGCAACCGGCGCGGCAGGTCGAACTGGTGGTCGTTCTTCATCACGTAGGCCACGCCGCCCTTGCCGGACTGGGAGTTGACCCGGATGACGGCCTCGTAGGTCCGGCCGACGTCCTTGGGGTCGATCGGCAGGTAGGGCACGTCCCAGGTCATGTCCTCCAGCGGCACCCCCGCCGCGGCGGCATCACGCTCGAGCGCCTCCAGGCCCTTCTTGATCGCGTCCTGGTGGCTGCCGGAGAAGGCGGTGTAGACCAGATCGCCGCCCCACGGGTGTCGCTCGTGGACCGGCAGCTGGTTGGCGTACTCGACGGTGCGCCGGATGCCGTCGAGGTCGGACAGATCCAGCATCGGGTCGATGCCCTGGCTGAACAGGTTCATGCCCAGCGTGATCAGGTCGACGTTGCCGGTCCGCTCCCCGTTGCCGAACAGGCAGCCCTCGACCCGGTCCGCGCCGGCCATCACCCCGAGCTCCGCGGCGGCCACGGCGGTCCCCCGGTCGTTGTGGGGGTGCAGGGACAGCACGATCCGGTCCCGGTTCGGCAGGTGACGGTGCATCCACTCGATGGAGTCGGCGTAGACGTTGGGGGTCGCCATCTCCACCGTGGCCGGCAGGTTCAGCACGATCGGCCGGTCGACGCTCGGCTCGAGCACGTCCATCACCGCGGCGCACACGTCCACGGCGAAGTCCAGTTCGGTGCCGGTGTAGGACTCCGGCGAGTACTGCCACAGGATGTCGGTGTCGGGCGTGACGACGTCCGCGTACTTACGGGCGGTCGTGGCACCGCGCACGGCGATGTCCCGGATGCCGGCACGGTCCAGCCCGAACACGACCCGACGCTGGGTCACCGAGGTGGAGTTGTAGAAGTGGACCATGGCGCGGTCGGCGCCGACCAGCGACTCGAAGGTCCGCTCGATCAGCTCGTCCCGGCACTGGGTCAGCACCTGGATCACGACGTCGTCGGGGATCAGGTCCTGCTCGATCAGGTGCCGGACGAAGTCGAAGTCCGTCTGGCTGGCGGCGGGGAAGCCGACCTCGATCTCCTTGAAACCGAGCCGGACCAGCAGCTGGAACATCGCCAGCTTGCGCTGGCCGTCCATCGGGTCGATCAGGGCCTGGTTGCCGTCGCGCAGGTCGACCGCGGCCCACCTCGGCGCGCGCTCGATGCGGCGGTCGGGCCAGGTCCGGTCGGGCAGTTCGACCGTGAGCTGCTCGTGGTAGGGCCGGTAGCGGTGCAACGGGAGCCCGGAGGGTTGCTGCACGGGCGTCCAGGACGGCGTGGACTCGCTCATGGTGCTGCTCCTGCTGAGGGTCGGTGGTGCTCGTCGCGACCGGCATCGCGGGACCCCCGCGGCGAGGATTGCCGGTCCTACCCGACCTCGCCGCGGCGACGAAGGAGCAGCAGTCCGTCACAGCGCATGCCGCGCAGCATACGGGATGTGCAGGCATCGGTCATCCTCTGCCCCAGGCACCCATCGGGCCAGCCAGGGAGCCCCTGGCCCCGAACGGGTCAATGACCGTGCCGGCGGGCCGATGCGCCAGCGGCCACGGCGCCATCCCGACGCGGAGGAGGCCACGATGCCCACCGAGACCGACACGATCCCCGACCTGACCGTGACCCTGGACGACGGCGCGACGACGACCCTGTCCCAACTGGCCGACGGGCACCACCTGGTCGTGTTCTTCTACCCCAAGGCCTTCACCGGTGGGTGTACCGCCCAGGCCTGCCACTTCCGCGACCTCGGCGCGGAGTTCGCCGCGGCCGGTGCGCGCCGGGTGGGTGTCAGCCGCGACGACGTGGAGACCCAGGCACGCTTCTCCGACACCCACGGGTTCGACTTCCCCCTCATCGCCGACCCGGACGGCGCGGTCGCCAGGGCCTTCGGCGCCAAGCGACCCGGTCCCATCCCGAGCAAGCGGCAGACGATCGTGCTCCGCCCGGACCTGGCCGTCGCCACACGCATCGCGAGCGAGACGAACATGGACGCCCACGCCGACGACGCGTTGGCCTTCCTGCGCGCGCAGCAGGCCGGCTGACCGGCCGGTCGGAGCGGGTGCCTCACGCGCTCGGAGCAGCCGGTCTACGGTGCACGCCACCGACAGACAGGAGGCGAGGTGGGCACCGAGACGGTCCGGTTCCCCGGCAGCACCGGCGCCCGGCTCGAGGGCGTGCTGCACACGCCTGAGGACCGGGCCCGCGGCAGCATCCTGCTGGCGCACTGCTTCACCTGCTCGAAGGACCTGCACACGATGACCCGTCTGGCCCGCGGGCTCGCCGACGCCGGCTATGCGGTGCTGCGGTTCGACTTCACCGGCCTCGGGACCTCGGAGGGCGACTTCGCCGAGACCTCGATCTCCAACGACGTCCGTGACCTCGTTGCGGCCGCGACCGCACTGATCGAGCGTGGCTACGGCCCGTGCGGCCTGCTGGGGCACAGCCTCGGCGGTGCGGCGGCGCTGCTCGCGGCGGCGCGGCTGCGCACCGTCCGCTCGGTCGTGGTCCTCGGCGCCCCGGCCACCGCGTCCCACGTCCGCCGACTGGTCGCCGAACAGGAGCCGACGATCCGTGCGGAGGGGCACGCCACGGTCACGATCGGCGGTCGCGCCTTCCCGATCGGTGTCGCCTTCCTCGACGACCTTCAGGCGCACGACGACCTCGACCACATCACCGCGCTGGACCGTCCCCTGCTCGTGGTCCACGCCGTCGACGACGCCACCGTCGAGGTGGCGGAGGGGGAGCGCATCTTCGCCGCCGCGCGCCAGCCGAAGGGGTTCGTCCCGCTACTCAGGACCGACCACCTGCTGAGCGATCGGCCCGCAGCCGAGGCGGCACTCGACATCGTGACCGACTGGTTCCACCGGACCCTGTGAGCACGGGGCGGCGGCGCCGACGACGCGGGCGGGGCGTGACGACCGGCGGGTGGTGGCGATCGCGACCGCGATCGCCCGTGCCGATCGTGTGGTGGTCGTCCCGGAGCTGGAGGTCTACAGCGAGCAGCTGCTGCCCGGTGACGTCGAACGGATCACGGAGGTGGCGCTCGCCCTCGCGGACGAGCAGCCCGGGGTCGTGCTGGCGGGGCTGTCCTTCCGCGGCAGCCTGGGCCTGCTGGCCGCCGCCGACCCACAGCTCGTGGACCAGGTCCGGCTGGTGGCGACGTTCGGTGCCTACGCCGACCTGGCGGGCGTCATCCAGGCGGTCACGACATGCGTGTCGCTGGTGGCGGACGAGCGCCTTCCTGCATGCGGTGCTCGAGGCACGCTGAGGTGGTGCCGCTCGCCCGGGACGGCCCGCTGGTCGTGGTTCAGCCGCTCGCCAGCCGCAGGGCATCCGGCAGGGTGATGAAGCGGTAGTCGCGGGCGCTGAGCTCCTCGATGATGCGAGGCAGCGCGTCCGCATCCAGCGTCGAACCGTCGGTGGGGTGCGAGCCGACGTGGAGCAACACGATCTGGCCCGGCTGCGCGGTGTCGAGCACGCGTGCGACGACCGAGTCGACGCTGCGGCCGCCGGAGGTGCCCTGCCAGCCGAGGGTGTCCACCGTCCAGCGGAAGCCGCCGTACCCGGCGTCGTTGACCAGGTCGATCGTGCGGGCGTCGCGGGCACCGAACGGGAACCGGAAGCAGGGCCGGGGATCGCGGCCCGTCGCCTCGCGGATCGCCGTCTCGGCCTGCTGGATCTGGGCCCGGACGGCCGCGTCGTCCAGGGTGGTCAGGTCGGGATGGTCCTGGGTGTGGTTGCCGACCGGGTACCCGGCCGCGATCGCCTGCGTCTGATCCGGGAAGCTCGTGACGAACCGGCCGGTCAGGAAGAAGGTCGCCGGGGTCGCGGTGCGCTGCAGCGTCGCGAGGATCGAGGCGACCCCGTCGGCGTTCGCGCCGGCGTCGAAGGTGAGTGCGACCACCCGCTCGGAGGTCGGGATGGCGTTCCACTCGGTCCCGACGAGCGAGGCGGGCAGCCCCGGCGCGGGTGCGGGCGTGGGAGCCGGTGCCGGTGTCGGCGCGGGCTTCGGCGTCGGTTCCGGGTCGGGCTCCGGTTGCGGTTCCGGGACCGGCTCGGGTGCCGGTGCTGGCTCCGGGTCGGGCTCCGGCAGCGGCTGGGGCGCCGGTGGCGGCTCGGGTACCGGCTCGGGGGTGGGCTCCGGTCGGGCGCCGGCGACCGTGAACGCGTCCTCGCCGGGGATGAACCAGGCCACGGTAGCCAGCGGACCGACACCGGCTTCAGCCACCACGCCTGCCACCAACACGCGCGCCTCCCCCGGCGTCCGGGGGTCGACGATCAGCAGGCGCCCCGCCGCGTCGATCGCCGACACCCAGGCCCCGTCCGGTGACCACAGCGCATCCACCAGCTCGTAGCCGCGCGGCCCGCGAAGCTCCAGCAGCGTCGTCGCGCTGCCGTCCGCGGCGCCGACGTCGAGCCGGGTGCGACCACGCCCATCGCTGCTGACCAGCAGGCGCTGCCCGTCCAGCAGCTGGCGATCACCCCGCACCCGCAGGTCGGCGACCTCGGTCGCGACCGGCACCGCCTCGGCGCCAGGCTCGGGGGCGAGCACGACCACGACCGGGCCGGACGGACCTCCGGTGGCGAGGACCAGCCGCCCGTCGGCGGTCCAGCCGAGCCCGTCGACCCCGAGCCCGCAGGCCAGCTCGATGGTCGGCCCACCACCGGCCGGAACGACGTGGAGACACGTCCCGCCACCCGCTGGCGCGTCCACGAGGAAGGCGACCGTGCCCGCGATGGCGGCATCGGGGTCGCGGGCCAGGCTCGGGAAGCTGGGCACCCCGACCGGGCGCAGCACCAGCACCAGACCGCCGACCGCGAGGAGCAAGGCGACGACGAGCGTGCTGGCGAGCACGGCCCGACGCGCACCGCGGTGTGCGGCCGGCGGTGCGGGAGCGGTGGTGGTAGCCGATGCCGTCATGCGGACGCCTCCGGTGCCCACCCTCATCACACCTGAGGTGGAGCGCCGCCGCCAGAGCCCGAGGACCTCGGGCGATCTGCTACTGGTCGCGCCGGCCGAGGACCGGGTAGCCCGCGAGGATGCGTGCGAGGCGGTCCCCGATCTCCGTGACATCGGAGCGCCGGACGCCACGGATCACGAAGCGGAGCTCGGTGGTGGGATCGGCCGGCTCCCGGGCGCGGCCAGCGACGGTCACACCGTCGTCCTCCTCGGTCAGGTCCAGGGCGAGCCAGCCCTCGATCGACCGCAACCGCGCCACCGTCGCCTCGCCGCTGGCGAGCCGACGCAGCTCGACGAGCAGGTCGGTGAGCTCCTCGGCCTTGAGTGAGGCCTGGAGGCGCGCCGAGAAACCCCGCTCACGCACCTCGACGTCGGTGACGAGCCAGTTGGCATCCCAGTAGCGGTCGGCGGGATCCGCATCCTCGCGCGAGAGCACCCGGAGCAACAGGTGCCCGTCCGTGCCCTCGAGCAGCAGCGTCCGGGGAGCGTCGTTCGTCGTCATCGCTCGACGGTAGCCCACCGGGTCCGCCGCCGTAGACGTAGCCGGCGCCGTTCCGAACGCGGCGGACCTGGCAGACTGCCGCGACCGTCCACTCCGGCTCGAGCCGCGCCGCGGACGCGCACCGCGGGAGGGAGCAGGATGGGAGCACGTCCGGTAGCCGCGAGGACCATCGTCGCTGCGGTGGGCATCGCCGCGGTCGACGTCGCCCTGCTCCTGGTGGGACTGCGCTCCGGCTGGTTCACCGGGGGTGGGCTGCTCGTCAGTGTCTGGGCACAATCGGCGATGCTCGTCGTCGCCGTGCCCGCGGTGCTGTTCTCCGCCGCCACCGCGGCGTCGGACACCCCGGCGGTCAACGCCATGCTCCTGCAGTTCGCCGGCCAGGGCCGACCTTCTGGCGATGTCCCGGGGGCGCAGGATCCTGGCTGGCTACGAGGACGGACGCTCACGTACCTCCTCGCCGGCTTCTTCGTCGTGCACTACGGGGCGTTCGTCCTGGGGATCGGGCTGTTCCTGGTGACGTTCGCGTTCACGGGCGTGGGGCTGGCGGGGTCGCTCGGCGCCGGGGTCGTGCTGCTGGTGGTCCGGACCATGCTCGCGAACCTGCCCAGCGTGCTCGCCGACGCCCGCTTCCTCCGGGAGGACGGCTCGTCGTTCCTGATGGCGCGGACCGTCAGTGTGGTCGCGATGGCCTACCGACGGATGGTGCCGCTCCACCTCGGCATCATCGTGCTCGGGGTGCTCGACCCGCGATGGTGGCCGTACGGGGTCGTCGCCGTCATCGGCACGATCTCGTTCCTCGGGGCGGCGTGGCCCTACCCGACCCGGGCGCAGCTCGCCGAGAGGTCGGAGTCGCCGGAAGCCGCCCCGCCTCGGCCACCCACACCACCAGCGCCGCCCACGCCGTCGCCGCACCTCCTGCCGCCCCCGCCACCACCACCGTCAGGTCCGCAGCTCGGGTGAGCGGTCAGGGCCTCGGTGGCGTCGCGCCGGCGGCGCCCCACACCCGCTTGCACCCGCGGTCGGTGCCGACCCCCAGCCGGGAAGAAAGCACGAAGTTTCTTTCGCCTATCGCTAGACTGTGCTCCGAACCGAGGGGCAGCGACATGGGTGGACGTGACGAGCGGCGCTGGACGTTCCTGACCAACCACGCCCACGTCCTGGTGTGCATCGCCGAGAACCCGGACATGCGGGGGCGCGAGATCGCCGACCAGGTGGGCATCAGCGAGCGGGCGGTCCAGGGCATCGTCAGCGATCTGGCCGAGGCCGGCTACGTGCGACGCGAGCGCGCCGGTCGGCGCAACCACTACACGATCAACCTCGACGGCGACCTGCGGCATCCCCTGGAGGACGAGCACACGGTCGGCGAGTTGCTCACGATGCTCGGACGGCTGGCCTAGCGCACACACGCCAGGCGCGGTCCCGACCAGGGACCCTGCGCCGCTCGCGACGGGTCCGGGTGCCTCGGCCGTACCGCGGCATGCGCGACCTGCGCTCGCTCAGAACATACGCTAATCTTTTCGCGCAATCTTCTTCGTATGATGGGCGAAGCGAACGCGAGGAGGTGAACGCATGGTGGCAGCGAGCGCGGCGATGGCCGGCCTCCTGCTGCTCGTCGGCGCTGGCGTCGTGTTCCGGTCCTCCACGCGGCGTTCCCGCCTGCTCGGGCTGGCCGCCGTCGCGCTGGCGGGGCTGCTCGTGACGGCCACGGCCGCACCCGACCGCGCCGCTGCTGTGGCCGTGACCACCATCAGCGCCGCGACCCTCACCGGCCTCCTGCTCGTCGCCCTCCACCTGGAGCGGGCGTCGACGCGCTCGGATGGTCAGGACCTCGACCTCCAGCAGGACCCACTGCGATGGGGCTGAGCCTGACCGTCCTCGCGCTGCCCGCGATCGGCGCCCTCACCGCGTTCCTGGCGCCCCGGTGGCGCCCGGCCATCGCGCTGATGGCGACCACCGCCACCGTCGTCGCGTCGCTCCTGCTCGTCCGCGACGTGCTCGCTCGCGGCGCCACCACGGTCCGGATCGGACGCGAGCAGCTCGCGGCGGTCCTGGTCGTGGACGGCCTGTCCGCGGGCCTGGTCCTGCTCGCGAGCGGCGTCGCGCTGACCGCGATGCTGTTCGCCGCCACACAGCGGTCGGTCCCCGGCACCCTGCCGCGTGGCTACTGGCCACTGGCGCAGCTCCTGCTCGTCGGGCTCCACGGACTGTTCCTGGCCGGCGACCTGCTCACCGCCTACCTGATGCTCGAGTTGGTCGCCGTGACCGGCGCCGTCCTGGTGGCGGCCGGTGGCGGGCGGGCCCGGCTGGTGGCCGGCACCCGCTACTTCTACGCGGAGCTGATCGCGTCGGTGACCTTCCTCGCCGGCACCGCGCTCGTGTGGTCGCTGGCGGGCACGGTCGTGATCGCCGAGCTCCCCGGCCGTCTCGGCGCCGGCGTCCCGGCCATGCTGGCGCTGACGTTGCTCACCATCGGACTCCTGCTCAAGGTCCCGGTCGTCCCGCTGCACTTCTGGCTGCCGGCCGCGCACACGCTCGCGCCGAGCGCCGTGAGCCCGCTCCTGTCCACCCTGGTGGTCAAGAGCGCCTTCGCCGTGCTCCTGCGCCTGTGGGGCGCCGGGATCCCCGCACTCACCGGTGACGCCGTCGCCCAACTGCTCGGCGCCCTCGGGGCCGTGGCCGTCGTCTGGGGCGGGCTGTCCGCACTGCGGGCGACGAAGGTCAAGGTCGTGATCGCCTACTCGACCGTGGCGCAGCTCGGCCTGCTGCTGCTGGCGGTGCCGATGGTCGTGGCCGGCTCCCACGAGGCCTGGCTCGGGGCCGTGGTGCACGCCATCGCCCACGCGCTGCCGAAGGCCGCGGCGCTGCTGGCGGTCGCGTTGCTCGCCCACCACCTCGGTGGGGACACCGTCGACCACCTCGAGGGTGCGGCGGTCCGCCGACCGCTGGCTGCGTTCGCCCTGGGGGTCGCCGCCGTGAGCCTGATCGGCCTGCCGCCGACGGGCGGCTTCGTCGCGAAGTGGTACCTGGTCGTCGCGAGCATCACCACCGGGCAGTGGTGGTGGGCGGCGACGATCGTGCTCGGCAGCCTGCTCACCGGCGCCTACCTGGCGCGGCTGCTGCAGCGCGGCTTCGCCGCGGTGCCGACGGCCGTCCCACAGGCGCGACCCCGCGGCCGCTCGGGCGACGTGCTCGCGCTCGCGCTCGCCTCCTCGGGGCTGGTGCTCGGGCTGTACCCGGACCGTCTCGTCGCGCTGCTCGAGGTCGGTGCCCCGCTCGCGCTCGGCACGGGAGGGATGGCGCATGGCTGAGCTGAGCGTGACCAGCGCCATGCCGGTCCTGCTGCTGCTGACCTCGCTCGTCCCGGCGGGGGTGATCTTCCTCCTGCCGGAGGAGCGCGAGGTCGCGCGCCGCGTCATCAACATGGCCGGCGCCGTCGCCAAGGTGGCGCTGACCGGCGTGGTCATCGCCGGGTACCTCGATGGTGTCACCTACGAGTGGCGGCGCACGCTGCTGCCCGGGATCGACCTGGTGCTCCGCGTGGACACCATCCCGCTGCTGTTCGTGACCCTGTCCTCGTTGCTGTGGCTGACCACGACCGTGTACGCCATCGGCTACCTCGAGGCTGGCGAGCGGCGCTCCCGGTTCTTCGGCTTCTTCAGCCTGTGCGTGACCGCCACCATCGGCATCGCGCTGGCCGGCAACCTCGTCACGTTCCTGCTGTTCTACGAGCTGCTGACGTTGGCGACCTACCCGCTGGTGGTCCACCAGGGCACCCGACGCGCGCTGCTCGGCGGGCGCGCCTACCTGCTCTACAGCGTGACCGGCGGTGCGGTGCTGCTGCTCGCGATCGCGTGGCTGCACGCGCTGGCCGGGCCGGTGGAGTTCCTCGAGTACGCACCGCTCGCCGGCCTCGTCGACAGCGACCGTGCCTCGCTGATCTGGATCTTCGTGCTGCTGGTGACCGGGCTCGGGGTCAAGACCGCGATCGTGCCGCTGCACGGCTGGCTCCCGAAGGCGATGGTGGCTCCCGCGCCGGTCAGCTCGCTGCTGCACGCGGTCGCGGTCGTCAAGGCGGGCGCCTACGGCATCGTGCGGGTCGTCTACGACCTCTACGGCTTCTCCCTCGCGGTCGAGCTGGGGCTGCTGCTGCCGCTGCTCGTGGTCGCGTCGATCACGATCGTGTACGGCTCCCTGCGCGCGCTCGCGCAGGACGACCTCAAGCGGCGGCTCGCCTACTCCACCGTGAGCCAGCTGTCCTACATCGTGCTCGGCGTCGGCATCGCCAGCCTGGCCGGCGTGAGCGGCGGCCTGATGCACCTGATCCACCAGGGCATCCAGAAGGTCACGCTGTTCTACGCCGCCGGCAACCTGGCCAAGACCCTCGGGGTCACGCGGATCAGCCAGCTCGACGGGGTCGGGCGGCGCCTGCCGGTGACCATGACCGCCTTCACCATCGCGGCGCTCGGCATGATCGGCATCCCCCCGACCGCCGGCTTCGTGACGAAGTGGCACCTCGGGCTCGGCAGCCTCGAGGCCGGGCAGGGCTGGGTGATCGGCGTGCTGCTGCTCTCCAGCGTGCTGAACGCCGCCTACTTCCTGCCGGTGCTGGCCCGGATCTGGTTCCGGCGCCCCGAGGCGGCCGGAGCCGGACCGGTCCGGATCGAGCGCGGGCTCGAGCGCGACCCGTGGCTGGTGCTGCCCGCGGTGGCGACGGGCCTGAGCGTGCTGGTCGTCGGCCTGCTCGCCGGCGCCCCGCTCAGCCCGGCCAGCTGGGCCACCTCGATCGCCGAGGAGGTGGTGGGACCGTGACCGTCGTGCTGTGGCTCGCACCGCTGGTGCTCCCGCTGCTGCTGGCCGGGGTCGTGACCGCACGCCCGGGGCCGCGCAGCTGGGCGCTGCTCGCCGTGGCGCCGCTGCCGGCGCTCGTGCTGGCGCTGGTCGGCCCCGTGCTCGACCCGCCCGCGCTGCCGTGGTTGCTGCTCGAGGTCCACCTCGCCCTGGACGGCGTCGGACGGCTCCTGCTCGTCCTCACGGCGCTGGCCTGGACCGTCGCCGGCGTCTACAGCCGGGCCGAGGTGGAGCAGCAGGGCGGGTACGCGGCCTGGTGGCTGCTGTCGCTCAGCGGCAACGTCGGCGTGCTCCTGGCCGACGACGTCCTGACCTTCTACACCGCGTTCGTGGTCATGACCCTGGCCGCCTACGGGCTGGTGGTCCACACGCGCACGGCCACCTCCCGACGGGCGGGACGCGCCTACCTCGTCCTCGGGGTGGCCGGGGAGACGCTCCTGCTCGCCGGCCTGCTGCTGGCCGTCGCCGATGCCACCGGGCTGCGCCTGCCGGAGGTCGCCACCGCCGTCGCCAGCTCCGACCAGCGCGACCTCATCGTGGGCCTGCTGGTAGCCGGGTTCGGCATCAAGGCGGGGCTGCTCGGCCTGCACGTCTGGCTCCCGCTCGCGCACCCTGCCGCCCCGTTCCCCGCCAGCGCCGTGCTCAGCGGGGCGATGATCAAGGCCGGCCTCGTCGGCTGGCTGCGGCTGCTGCCGGTCGGCGAGGTCGCGCTGCCCGCCTGGTCCACGCTGCTGGTGGGGCTCGGGCTCGCCGGAGCGTTCGTCGGCGTCCTGCTCGGGCTGACCCACACCTCCCCCAAGGTGCTGCTGGCCTACTCCAGCGTGAGCCAGATGGGGTTCGTCGCCCTGCTCGTCGGGGTCGCCATCGGCACGCCCGCGGTCGCGCCGATCGCGGCCGCGGCCGCGGCCGCCTACGCGCTGCACCACGGGCTCGCGAAGGCGGTGCTGTTCCTCGGCGTCGGGCTGTGGGCACGGGCGACGCGGCCGCGGCAGCGTTCGCTGCTGCTCGGCGGGATCGTGGTCGCCGGCGCGTCCCTGGCGGGGCTGCCGCTGACCAGCGGAGCGTTCGCCAAGGCCTGGATGAAGGACAGCGTGGCGTTGGGCGCGCTCCCCGCGGGCGTCACGACCGCCACCTCGCTGGCTGCCGCCGGCACGACGCTGCTGATGCTCCGGCTGCTGGTGCTGCTGCGGGCGCAGCCGGTCCCGGCGCAGCACCAGCGCATCGTGCTCGGGCCCTGGCTGGCGCTGTCCGGCACGGTCGTGGCCCTCACCCCCGTGCTGGTACCACGCCTGCTGGCCGAGCTGCCGCTGCCGAGCTCGTCCTCCCTGATCCGCGACGCCCTGTGGCCGGCGCTGCTCGGCGCCGGCCTGGCCGCCGCCGCCGTCACCGTGGCCCGCCGGACGAGCCTGCGGCTGCCAACGGTCCCAGCCGGCGACCTCGTCGTGCTGGAGGAGCGGGCGGTCGCAGGGCTCGCCGACGGCCTGGCACGCACCTGCGTCCCGGTGGTCGCCGCCACGATCCAGGCGTCCCTGTCGCTGCGGGACGCCGTCGCCCGGCTCGCACGGCACGGCCCACTCCTCGACCGGATCGAGGACCGCCTGACCCGCTGGTCGACCGGTGGGGCGATGGTCGCCCTGGTGGCCGCGGCCCTCCTGCTGGCCCTCAGCCTCGATCCGCCCACGCCCTGACCCGGACGACCGCCGGTCCCCCGACCTCACCGACCCCGACCTCACCGACCCCGACCTCGCTCGCACGGAAGGACCCGACATGCGACAGCTCCACGCCGACCCCACGGCTCCCGCCGGCGCGGGGCCACGGACCACGGACGCCCAGCCGGACCACGCCAGGCCGATCGAGCAGGTGCTCGAGCAGCTCGGTACGGACGCGGACGGCCTGTCCGCCTCTGACGCCGAGGCCCGCCTCGCCCGGCACGGACCGAACCGGCTGCCCGAGGCCGCACCCGACCCGCTGTGGTTGCGCCTGGCCCGCCACTTCAACGACGTGCTGATCTACGTGCTGCTGGTCGCGGCGCTGCTCAAGGCCATCCTCGGTGAGTGGGTGGACTTCGGGGTGATCCTGACGGTCGCGGTCGCCAACGCCGTGATCGGCTTCGTCCAGGAGGGCCGTGCGGAGCGGGCCCTGGCGGGCCTGCGCTCCCTGCTGTCGCTGACCGCCCAGGCCCGTCGCGACGGCGCCTGGGTCGAGGTGGACGCGGCGGAGCTCGTCCCCGGCGACGTCGTGCGGGTGCGCTCCGGTGACCGGATCCCGGCTGACCTCCGGCTGCTCGAGGTCGCGGAGCTACGCGCCGAGGAGGCGGGGCTGACCGGCGAGTCCGAGCCGGTCACCAAGCAGGTGGCCCCGGCGGCACAGGACGCCGGCATCGGCGACCGCTTCAGCATGGCCTACTCCGGCAGCCTCGTGGTGAGCGGACGCGGCGTCGGCGTGGTCACCGCCACCGCCGCCGACACCGAGATCGGGCGCATCAGCGCCATGATCGACGAGGTCGAGCAGCTCACCACGCCACTGGAGCGCCAGATCCGCCGCTTCAGCACGGCGCTGTCCAAGGTCATCCTCGGCGTCGCCGCCTTCATGCTCGTGTTCGGCTGGAGCGTCCACGACCTCGAGGTCTTCCTCCTGCTGACCGCCGCGGTCGCGTTCGCGGTGGCGGCGATCCCGGAGGGGCTCCCGGCGGTGGTGACCATCACCCTGGCCCGCGGGGTCCAGCACATGGCCCGGCGCAACGCCATCACCCGCAACCTCACCTCGGTGGAGACGCTCGGCTCGGTCACGGTCATCTGCTCGGACAAGACCGGCACCCTGACCCGCAACGAGATGACCGTCCAGCAGATCGTCACCCCGGAGCGCTCCTACACCGTGGACGGCATCGGCTACGAGCCGGTCGGCGCGGTGCACACCGACGGCCGCGAGGCCAGCCTGGACCGTGACGGTGACCTGCACGCGCTGGCCCGGGTCAACGCGGTCGCCAACGACGCGGCCGTGCAGCAGCGCAACGGGCAGTGGCAGGTCGTCGGCGAGCCGACCGAGGGGGCGCTGCGCACCCTGGCGGACAAGCTCCACCTCGACGTGCGTGACGTGACCCGCCGGGCGGTCGTGCCGTTCGAGTCCGAGCACAAGCTCATGGCCACCCTGGACGAGCTGGCCGACGGGGCCCGCATGATCCACGTCAAGGGGGCCCCCGACCGGATCCTGGAGCGCTGCGCCGCGCAGCGCGCCGGTGACGGCTCCCCGCAGCCGCTGGACCGCGCCGCCTGGGACGCCCGGGTCGAGGAGCTCAGCGCCGAGGGGCTCCGGGTGCTCGCTGCCGCCGAGCGGCCGGCCGGCCCGGAGGTCACCGACCTCACCCTCGCCGACCTCGACGAGGACCTGGTGCTCGTCGGGCTGGTCGGGATCCTGGACCCCCCGCGGCCCGAGGCCATCGAGGCGGTCGCCGAGGCCAAGCAGGCCGGGATCCGGGTCAAGATGATCACCGGGGACCACGCCGGCACCGCCACCGCGATCGGCCGGCAGATGGGCATCATCGACCCGTCCGAGGACGACGGCCACGCCACGGTCGCGATCACCGGGCGCGAGCTCGACCAGGCCAGCGACGAGGACCTGCGCGACATCGTCGAGCGCTACGACACCTTCGCCCGCGTCAGCCCGGAGCACAAGCTCCGGCTCGTCCAGGCCCTGCAGGCCAACGGCGAGGTGGTGGCCATGACCGGGGACGGGGTCAACGACGCCCCGGCGCTGCGCCAGGCCGACGTCGGGGTCGCCATGGGCATCAAGGGCACCGAGGCCACCAAGGAGGCCTCGGAGATCGTGCTCGCCGACGACAACTTCGCCACCATCGAGCGGGCCGTGGAGGAGGGCCGCCGGACCTTCGACAACATCCAGAAGTCGATCGTGTTCCTGCTGCCCACCAACGGCGCCCAGTCGCTGGTGCTGCTCACCGCGGTCCTGCTGGGCCTCGCGCTGCCGCTGGAGCCGGTCCAGATCCTGTGGGTCAACCTGATCGCGGCGGTGACCCTGTCGCTGGCGCTCGCGTTCGAGCCGGCGGAGGCGGACGTGATGCGCCGGCCGCCACGCCGACCCGGTGCGGCCATCATCCAGCGCCCGATGCTGGTCCAGATCGCGCTCGCGTCGCTGCTGATCGGTGGCGCCACGCTGGCGACCTACTTCCTCGGGCGTGCCAACGGCCTCGAGCAGGCGCACCGGCAGACCCTGGCGGTGACGATGCTGGCGATGGGCCAGATCGGCTACCTGTTCAGCTGCCGGAACCTGCGTGGCAGCAGCCTCCGGCTCGACCGCCTGTTCACCAACCGCATCGCGTGGCTGTCGGTGGGCGCCCTGCTGGTGCTCCAGGGGCTGTACGTCTACGCCCCCGTCATGCAGACGCTGTTCGGGTCCGCGCCCCTGCCGGCCAGCAGCTGGGCCATCACGCTGGCTGCCTCGCTCGCCATCTTCCTCGTCATGGAGGCGGCCAAGGCCGTCCTCCGCCGCCGCTGACCATCCATCCGCTGACGGAGGTTCCACGTCATGTCCCCCACTCCATCCACGTCAACGAAGAGCCACGCGAGCGGCCACCGTGCACGCACGCCCGTGGCCCGCGGCATCGAGCTGTTCCTCCGGCTCGATGACGCGCTGGTCGCCTGGCTGCGCCGGGTCAGCGTGCCCCTGATGCGCATCGTGCTCGGGCTGGTGTTCGTCTGGTTCGGAGCGCTGAAGGTGATCGGCTACACGCCGGCGACCGAGCTGATCGCCGGCACGGTCTACCTGTTCGACCCCGCCACGTTCGTCCGGCTGCTCGGGGCCGTCGAGGTGCTGATCGGCATCGGGTTCCTGACCAACCGGGCGATGCGACTCGTGCTGCTGCTGTTCACCGGGCTGATGGTCGGCACCGGGCTGACCTTCGTGATGCTGCCGGAGCTGATGTTCGCCGGGAGCAACCCGCTGCTGATCACCGTCGAGGGCGGCTACGTGGCCAAGAACGTGGTGCTGCTGGTCGCGGGCATGGTCGTCGCCTCACAGCTGCACCCGCCGGCCGTGGCGCGGGTGGCCACCACCGACCCGGCGGGAACGACCGACGCGGGCTCGTGACCCTCCGGACGACCACGGGTCACAGCCCGAGGAGCCCCCGGAGCCGGTCGGCGTCCATCGGCCGGCCCGGGGAGTCCCACCGGGCCGCGTGGTCCTCGAACTCCTGCAGCAGCCGCAGGAGCGCGTCGCGCCGGGTCGGGTCGTCGGCCGCCTCACGGGGCGTCGCCCCCGACAGCGCCGGCAGCGCGGTGTCGACCCAGGAATCCTCGTGGGCGCGCATCATCGCGTCGAGCTGCGCCTCCAGCTCCGAGCGCACTCCCGGGTCGAGGTCGTCGAGGTCGAGCAGGCCACCGTCGTCCTCGGGCTCCTCGTCGTCGCCGAGGCCGGCCAGCAGGTCGGCAGCCGAACGCCGCTCCTCGTCCACGATCGTGGCAGCCGGGACCACGCCACGGATGAGGTCGTCGAACCAGGCGGCCCGGGTCGCGGCGTTCACCTGGACGACGAGGTCGTGCCCCTCCCGGGTGATGCTGCCCATGACCCAGCGCTGGCCGTCCTGCTCCGAGAAGGCGAGCAGGCCCGGCCCGTCCTCCTCGAGCCGCTCCGCCAGGGCTGCCCAGGCGGCATCCGGGTCGGGGACCCGGTAGGTCCGCCGGATCAGCTCGAGCGGGTCGCCGTCGGTGGTGGCCAGCCTCGGTGGCGCGTGCATCGACGCGTACCAGTGCGCCAGGTCCTCCAGCCCGGGTCCCTCGTCGAGGAGCCCGAGCAGCTCCTCACGCTTGTGGTCGGGGACCGTGAGGGTGCCCACGGACGGAGCGATGCCACGAGGGGTCGGCACCAGCCAGGCCAGGATCGCGTCACCGACCGAGAGCTGCCGGCTGAGGCTGCGGTCCACCACCTCGGTGCGCTCACCGGTGGTCAGGTCCAGCAGGGTCAGCCCCGAGCCGGGCGCCACCTCGAGGACCTCCTGCACCGAGGCCGGAACCTCGGCCCAGCTGCGCAACAGCGCGAGCTCGTCCGCCGGCAGCAACGCACCCCGCAGGTCGCACAGGTCGGTCAGCAGCTCGCCCTCGAACAGGGCCAGGTTGACCAGGATCGGATCCTCGAGGGCGGCGTCGAGGGCCGCTGACGAGCCGGCGTGCAGGGCGGCGTCGACCAGCACGTCCTGGCCCACCGGTGAGGTGGCGAACCGGACGATCTTGTGCCAGATCCAGTCCATCCGCTCGGCCAGTGGCCACCCGTTGCTGCGCTGGCAGCAGACCTTGTACTTGCGACCCGAGCCGCACGGGCACGGGGCGTTGCGGTCGGCCGCCGCCGGACCGGGCTGGGCGTAGCGGGTCAGCAGGGCCCGGCCCTCCTCGATCCCCGGCCCCTCGAGCCGCTGCAGGTAGCCGAGCGCCGCCCCCGCCCGGCCGCGGTCGTCGAGGTAGCCCGCCATCGCGACGGCGGCACCGAGGTGGTCCGGGTCGAGCTCCAGCGCCCGGCGCAGCAGGGGCTCCGCCGCCGTGTGGTCGTCGGCGTTGAGCTCGATGATGACCGAGCGGACCCAGGCGGCGTTGGCACGCGCCCGGCGGTGCGGCAGGTCCCGCTCCAGCACCTCGACCATCTCGCCGAGCACCATCGCCCGCAGCGGATCGCCGGCCACGATGTCCTCGAGCAGGGCGGCGCTGAGCTCCTCGTCGTCCAGGCTGCGCGCCAGGGCCGCCACCACGCCGACGAACGCACCCGTCCCTGGATCGTCCGCGTCCGGGTCGATCGCGGTCAGCTCCGAGAGCAGCTCCTGGGGGGTGGGGAGCTGCGTGTCGTCGGCGTCGACGCGGGCGAGCAGCGCGGACCGCAGCCCGTCGACCAGGGCGTCGACGGCCGTGTGGATGCGGCGCAGATCCGCCACCTCGTCGTCGTCGAGGCCGTGGTCGGCCCGCAGGTGCGCCTCCACCTCGCGGAACGGGTCGTAGGGTTCGGGGTCAGGCTCGTCCGGGGCGAGGACCCGGTGGTCCACCACGCGCAGGTTGCCGGCTTCGAGCAGGACGGACAGGGGTGCCCCCGGGGTCGACAGCAGGCGCGGGTACCGGACCCGGGCCTCGAGCACGAGCTCGACCACGTCCTCCGCCTGCTCCAGCTCGCGGATGATCCCGTGCACCTCGGCGAGCCGATCCGCGGCGCGCTGATCCGGCGCGGGCAGCTCCTCGAGCGCCTCGACCCGGCACGTCCCGTCGGTCCAGGTGAGCTGCATCGCGGCGGCATCCGGGACCCAGCCGGGCGGGCCAGCAAGGCTCCCACGGTGGGACCAGAGCACACCGTCCCCGTCGAACGGCAGCTCGAGGGCATCGTCGAACAGCAGCAGCAGCGGCGCCAGATCCGTCCCGAGCTCCAGCCGATCCGCGCCGCGTTCGTGGTCGTCCACGGCACGGGTCAAGGTCAACCCGTCGAACACCTGCTCGAGGTCGCACAGCCTCCCGTCAGCGAGCGGGAAGGCGATGAACCCCTCCCCCTCCTCAGGGAGGTCCAGCAGGAGGGACCACAGCTCGCGCGGCTCCGGTACGACCGCGGCCTCGAGGTCGTCGCGCGCGATCAGCGCGTCGGCCAGCTGCGAGACGGTCAGCGGCCCGAGACGACGCAGGACCTCGCCAGCGGCGGTGCGGAGCCGGTGCTCGGCGTGGTGATCCATGGCGTGCTCGCAGACCTTGGGTGGCACGGACGTGCGCCAGCCTACGAGGCGTTCCCGGCGGCGACGACCTCGCCGAGGTCGCGGTCCGGATCGCCGTCGCTGGCCCATCGGCCCCCGCTGCTGTGGCCTCCTCCCCTGCCGACCCTCCCAGCTGCGCGACAGCCTGAGGGAGCAGCATCCAAGGCACCCGGTGCGAGACTGGCCTACCACGAACGAAGCGGTGCCCCCCGGGTGGGGCCCGTCGACCTGGAGGAGCGCCCGTGAGCGACCGCTTCCGTCGACGGCTGGTACGCGGGGCCGGTTGGGGCGCGGCCGGACTGGCCGGGCTCCTCGCGGTCGCACTGGCGACCACCGCGGTCCTCGATGCGGTCGACCGGCGACGGGTCCGGCCCCCGGGTGACCTCGTCGAGCTCGCGGATGGGCGCCGGCTCCACCTCCACGTGCTCGCGCCTGCCGACGATGGCGCCGCCAGCGATGCCCCCACGATCGTGCTGGAGGCCGGCAGCGGCGGGTTCGCCGCGAGCATGGCCTGGTTGCACCGCGAGCTCGCCGAGCACACCACGGTCGTCGCGTACGACCGCGCCGGCTACGGCTTCAGCGATCCGGGCGACCGCCCGCTCTCCGCGGCGGCCGTCGCCGACGACCTCCACGACGCCCTGCAGCGCCGGGGGCTGTCGGGTCCGTACCTGCTGGTCGGCCACAGCCTCGGCGGCGGCTACGTGCGGGTGTTCGCCGCGCGGTACCCGGATGAGGTCGCCGGGCTCGTGCTGCTCGACCCCGTCCACGAGGACCAGCTCGCGCGTCAGCCGGCGGAGGCCACCGAACGGCTCGAGCAGGCCCAGCAGCAGCTCGCCGTCGCCCCGCTGCTGGCGCGGCTCGGGGTGTTCCGGCTGGTCGACGTCCAGGGAGAGGTCGTCGCCGCCCTCCCCGAGGACGCCGGCGTGCAGCACCGCGGGCGCTCGGTCACCGCCGCCGGGATGCGCGCCTACGCCCGGGAGGTCGCGGTGCTGCCCGACCTCCTCGATGAGGTCGCCCGCGCCGAGGGCACCGCCGACGCGACAGCCTCCTGGGGGCTCCCGGCGGTGATCATCAGCGCCACCGAACCCGGCGAGGGCGAGACCCTCGACGCACGCGAGGCCATGGACGCGATGCACCGCGACCTCGCCGACCGCTCCCCCACCGCCCGTCACACCGCCATCGCCGGCGCGGACCACCTCAGCCTCATCACCGACGCCGACCACGCCAGCGAGGTCGCTGCCACCGTCCTCGAGCTGCTCGCGGAGCTGGGTTCGCCCGAGGCGCCGTGACCCAGGATGACCGGGGGCTCACCGGGACCTCGCTGCTTCGCTCCCCCTCCGCGCCCCCGACGCCACCTCGGCGCGGGATGACCCGTTGGGCCGTAGCGACGCGGGGCCGGTCGTGCTTGCGTCGATGTCCTGCCCCCGACCGGCTTCCATCTGACGCTCCGTCGACCAGAGGATGATCATGGACCTCCCCTCGATCCCGGACCTTGAGGCCGTCCCCACCGGCGACATGCCCGGTGACAAGATCCAGATCGGCGACCGCCACGTGGCCAAGGCGCAGGCGATCTTCCCGCGCCTGTGGGAGCTGCTGGAGCCACTGGTCGACGAGCGCCCATCCGGTCGCGCGGTCGTGGCCGTCCATGGCGGCTCGGGGGTGGGCAAGTCGGAGATCGGCTCCCTGCTGGCCTACTACCTCGACCACCTCGGCATCGGCTCCTACGTCATGTCGGGGGACAACTACCCGCGCCGCATCCCGCGGATGAACGACGCCGAGCGCCTGCGCGTCTTCCGGACCGGCGGCCTGCGCGGGCTGGTGGAGCGTGGGCAGTACGACGATGACGTCCGGCTCGTGCTGGCCGACCTCCAGGAGCACGACCTCGATGCGGACAAGGGGCGGGTGGCGGAGCATCCCTGGCTCGCGACCTACCAGCACGCAGGACGCCGGGCGCTGGCCGGCTACCTCGGCACCCCGAACGAGACCGACTTCGACGAGGTGAACGACATCCTCGCGGCCTTCCTCGACGGCGCTCCCGCCCTCCAGCTCAAGCGCATGGGCCGCGAGGAGGGCGACCGCTGGTACGAGACCGTCGACCTGTCGCGGACGCGGGTGCTCGTGCTGGAGTGGACCCACGGGAACAACAAGCACCTCCACGGGGTCGACATCCCCATCCTGCTGAACTCCACCCCCGAGGAGACCCTCGCCCACCGTCGGTCGCGAGCCCGGGACGGGGCGCTGGACAGCCCGTTCACGATGACGGTGCTCGAACTCGAGCAGGAGCTCCTGCACGCCCAGGCGGGCCGGGCGCAGATCATCGTGTCGAAGGCCGGCGAGCTCATCGACTACGACACCTACCTGGAGAGCATGGGCAAGGACGTGCCCGGGGCCGGGCCGATGCTGAACGTCTACCCGGACAGCATCGGCGGCTCGCTGGCCGACGTCGTGTCGGTCCTCCGGCGGCCCGAACTGCAGGCCACGTTCACATCGGCATACCTCCTGCCGAGCATCTTCAACACCGATCTCGACCGCGGCTTCTCCGTGATCGACTACCAGCTCAGCGACCGGTTCGCGTCCGAGGCGGACCTCGCCGCGCTCGCGGATGAGTCCATCGACCTCAAGCTCGACGTCGTCCTGAACCACGCCTCCGTGCTGTCCCCGCAGTTCCAGGACCTGCTCCAGCGCGGCCCGCGGTCGGCCTACGCGGACTTCTTCCTCGACTGGAACGCGTTCTGGGACGGGCACGGCGAGATGACGCCTCAGGGCTACATCCAGCCCCGGCCCGAGCTCATCGAGGACATGTTCTTCCGCAAGCCGGGCCTGCCGATCCTGATGGTCCGGATGCCGGACGGGACCGAGAAGCCGTACTGGAACACCTTCTACCAGCAGGTCCACTACCCCACCGTCGATCCGCAGGACCTCATCGAGGCCACCGGGCTGCAGTACGGGCTGGCGGAGCTCCTGGCCGACCGGCTGAACGCCACGCTCGCCGACGGAGCGCGGCCGGGTGACGCCGACTACACCGGCGTCGAGGAGCACCGGGACACGGTGATCGACCTGCTCGAGTCGCGGCGCCGCTACCTCGGCCAGATGGACCTGAACATCGCCTCGCCCCAGGTGTGGGCGTTCTACGAGGACACCCTCGACCGGCTGGCGGGCTACGGGGCGGAGATCATCCGCCTCGACGCCTTCGCGTACGCCCACAAGGAGCCGGGTGCGCGGAACTTCTTCAACGAGC
>JBLRWQ010000006.1:0-67749 GCA_047921175.1 Nitriliruptoraceae bacterium
CCCGACAGACCGTCGGTCGTGAGGCTGGGTCCCGGGGCGGCCGACGGCCGCGCCAGGCGTGGAGCTGCTCGTAGCAACGGCCGGAGAACCGGACGACCGGCTGCCCGGCCCCGAGCGGCAGCCAGACGAGCGACACGCCGCTGCCCGTGCTCGTTGCGGGGGCCGGTGGCGCGACCGGCGGCTCGGTGGTCATGACCGCGATACGGCGAGGTCGTGCCGGACCGTGGGCAGGAGCGGCAGGACCACCAGCCCGGCACCGACGATGAACATCAGCGGTTGCAGGAACGTCCGCTCCGTGATCAGGAGCAGCTGCACCACGATCCAGGCCATCAGCGCGACCCCGATCGCCAGCGAGACCATCCAGGACCAGTGGTGCCCCGTACCCCGCTCCAGAGCAGCGGCCACCGCGAGGTTCCCGCGACGATGCACGCCGACCGCTGCGACCATCGCCGGCACACCGAGCCCCAGCGACAGCAGCAGCCCCGGCCACAGGAACGTCGTGAACGGCGTGGCGGCCAGGATCTCGGTGCCCATCCCGACGAACCCGCCGGAGGTGTCCGCCAGGAACGCGGCACCGCCCCCGACCGCGCTGATGCCCTGGAAGGCGAGCAGGGCGGTCAGGACCCGCACCGTGGCCGGGCGGGTGCGGCCGGCATCCATCGAGGTCGCACCGGTCACCGTGCTGCCGCCGAGGATGTCGGCACGTCCGAGGGCGCCGGCGTGGCGTCGACGGCCGCAGCGCGGCCACCGTGGCGGACCAGGGCCGCTGCCACCGCGACCGTCGCGACCGTGAGGACCGCGAACATCGCGACCATCGCCCTGTCACCCGACTCGGCGTAGTAGCCGGCGGAGTTGACGGTCGTGTACCCGAGCGCGCCGACCGCGACCGCCGCGAGTGGTCTCCCGACCCTGCTGGACCGCAGCAGCGTCACGCCGGCGGCGATCAGGAGCCCTGCCGCGGCCAGCTCCGCGACGACGTGGAACCAGATGTCCAGGCGGCCCTCGTCGACCTCGGGGACCTGGCCGGTCCCGAGCAGCAGCGCCCACAGCACCGCGATGGCCACGCCGACCAGCAGCAGGAACCAACCGATCGGCTTCATGCTGGCTCCTGGTGCAGTTGCCGCGATCGCGTGCCGGGCTCGTGAACGGGCGGTCCGCACGGCGTCCTCGCCGCCACCTGCGTCGAGCCTGCATGGCCGGGTTCCGGCGTTGCAGCGCCGCTGGCCTCGTCCTGACGGGCCCTTCGGCCCGACCGCGACACCGGCGGCGCGCGGCCCGGTACGCCTCCGTGGTCACCGGGTGGCCTCCACCGCACTCGCGGTGCACGCTACGGGTGTGGTCAGTCGGTCCGCAGCACACCGCGCGTGACGTCGGCTGCCGACCCCGCGCTGGCCCCGATGAGCCCGCGTCCACCGAGGAGGATCCGATGGGATCCCGTGTCGACAGCATCCGGGAGTGGCGGTACGTCGTGATCGTCGTCGGCTTGACCCTCTACCTCGTCATCGGGGTGATCGCCTGGACCTGGATGATCGTCTCCGGGATCGCCGCACCGCCGGCGTTCACCACCATCCTGGCGGCCATCACCGGCGCGCTCGCCGGCATCGTCACGCCGCTGCGCCCGCCGGGTAGTGGGCGCAGCACCCCGAGCACCAGGGGCACCGACTGACCTCCTTGGCGGGCTGCCCGCCCGTTGGAGCGGGGACCTGGCCGGGGTGGTCACGGGGGTGCCAGCCCGGCTCCACTGGCGTTCGAGTTCCGGCGAGCCACGGTGTCCAGGCCGACCGCGAGCGCGAGGACCACGCCGGTGGTCAGCGACCGGGCGGCGGAGGAGACCCCCAGCAGGTCGAGGCCGTTGGCGACCGAACCGACCACCAGCGCGCCGAGCAGGGCCGACCACACCGACCCGCGACCGCCGAACAGGCTGGTCCCGCCGATCACCGCGGCGGCGATCGCGCCGAGCATCAGGTCCGTGCTGCCGGAGGACTGGTTGACCGCCAGCAGCCGGGACGCGGCCAGGATCCCCCCACACGCCGCCAGGACCGCCGCCAGCACGAAGGCGGTCACCCGCACGCGCGCCACCGGGATCCCGGCGCGGCGTGCCGCGATCGCGTTGCTGCCCACCGCGACCGCGTGGCGTCCGAAGCGGGTCCGTCGCACGATCACGTCGAAGCCCGCCACCAGACCGAGGAAGAGCAGGGCGGCGGTCGGCAGGCCACGATCCTGGTTGAACACGCTCATCGCCGCCGCGCTGGCCCCGGTGATGGCCAGCCAGGGCAGGTGGGCGCGCAGGTCGCGGGCCCCCCGACGCCACCGGCTGGCGCTGATCGTTGCGGTCGCCACCGCCGTGCCCGCGACGAGCAGCCAGCCCACGGTCGGGGTGACGAACGACCCGGCGATCGCGATCAACGCCGGGTCGGTGACGTTGACCGTGCCCGTGTCGCCCAGGACGAACAGCAGGGTGCCCTGCCAGGTGAGCAGGCCTGCGAGGGTCACCACCAGGGACGGGATGCCCACGCGTGTCACCAGGAGCCCGTGCAGCGCCCCGGCGAGCCCGCCGACGCCGAGCCCGGCCACGATCGCCACCGGCGCCGCGAGGCCGTACCGGGTGCTGGCCACCGCCACGACCGCAGCACCGAACCCGGACACGGCGCCGACCGACAGGTCGATCTCCCCGATCAGCAGGACCAGGACGACGCCGATGGCGATGGTGCCGACCGCCACGATCTGCAGGACGAGGTTGGTGAGGTTGACCGGGGACAGGAAGCGTGGGTTGACCAGCGCCATGGCGATCCAGATCAGCGCCAACCCGACCGGGGCACCCCACCGGTTGGCGACCTGTCCGGCGATCTGGCGGCCGGCCGCGGCCGGGGTCGGGGTCGCGGCGCTCATCCGGTCAATCCGATCCGCGCACAGGCCTCCTCCAGCCCGTCGCACAGCTCAGCGACCGTCCACATGCCGTCGGCGACGACCGTGCGGGCGATGGTGTCGCGGGTCACCGCGACCGGGGTGAGCCGCAGCGTCGGCACCGGCCCGTGGCCGTTGTCGGTCTGGCTCGTAGCGATGCCGGGCGGCAGCGTCCCGTCCCGGGACAGCACGTAGGCGACCTCCGCAGCCACCTGCGCCTGGGTGCGGAAGGACTTGAAGACCGTCATGTGCTGGTCGCCGGTGATGATGCGCCGCAGGGCCGCCAGCTCGGCGTCCTGCCCGGTCGTCGGCGGGATCGGGGACAGCCCCGCCGAACGCATCGCGGCGATGGCGCCGCCGGCCATCGCGTCGTTGGCGCTGTACACCCCGACGATCGTCTCCCGCCCCAGGGTGGCGATCGCCCGCTCCATGCGCTCCTGCGCCAGCTCCGGTGACCAGTCGGGTACGTCGACCTCCGCACCGATGCCGACCTGTTGGCTGTCGAAGACCAGGCTGGCCCCGCGGCGGAACTCGGCGGCGTTGGCGTCGGTGGCCGCGCCGTTGAGGACCACGATCCAGCCGTCGTCGATGGTGTCACCGACCGCGTCGACGAGCGACTGCGCCTGCAGCATCCCGACCCGCTCGTTGTCGAACGTGATGTGGAAGGTCACGGGTGCGTCGAACAGGATGCGGTCGTAGGTGATGACGGGCACGCCGGACGCGTCGGCGTGGCGTGCGATGACGCCGGCGGAGACCGCATCGACCGGGTCGAGCACGAGCACCGAGGCGCCGTTGGTGAGCGCGGCCTCGGCCTGGGCCTGCTGGCGGGCGGCGTCATGGCCGGCGTTGTGCACCATCGCGACGCAGTCCGGGCAGACCTCGGCCAGCCGGGCCTCGAAGGCGGGCCGGTCCTGGGTCTCGTAGCGGGCGGTCTTCGTCTCGGGGAGCAGGAGCGCGATGCGCGGCCCCTCGCCGTCCGCATCGCTGCAGGCACCCAGCAGGGTGGCCAGCAGCACGAGCAGCACGAGCAGCGCGACGGCCGGGCCGCGCGCCCGGTGGGCCGCCGCTGTGCGCGTCGCGACCGACGGGTGGGGGCTCACCGGGACGCTCCGACGAAGCGGTACCCGGCCCGCGGCTCGGTGACGATCAACGCCCGGGCGCCCTCGTCCTCGAGCTTGGCGCGCAGCCGTGCGACGTACACCCGGGTGTACTCGGTCTGGGTCTCGTAGCCCGGTCCCCACACGCGCCTGAGCAGCGTCGCGTGGGTCAGCAGCACACCGGGGTTGGTCGCGAGCTCCCGCAGCAGCGCGAACTCCGTCGGGGTCAGATGGACCAGGCTGCCGCTCTTGGTGACCGCGGAGGCGGCCAGGTCGATGCGGACGTCCCCCACCTCGATGACGGCGGGCTCGACCTCGGGCCGTGGTGCCGGTCGCGAGCGTCGCAGCGTGGCGTTGATCCGTGCCAGGAGCTCCTCGATGCCGAAGGGCTTGGTGAGGTAGTCGTCGGCACCGAGGTTGAGGGCGCGGACCTTGTCGGTCTCGCTCCGGCGGGCGGAGATGACGAGGATGCCGACGTTCGAGCGCTCACGGACCTGCTGGCAGAGGTCGAACCCGTCCACGCCCGGCAGCATCAGGTCCAGCAGCACGATGTCGGGCTCGTGGCGCTCGAGCAGCGTGAGCAGGTCGGCGCCATCCGGCGAGACGAGCACGAAGTGCCCGCGTGCCAGCAGGTTCGACCGGATCAGGTCGACGATGTTGCGGTCGTCCTCGACCACCAGCACCGTGGTCCGATCATGCATCGCCGGCCCCTCCTGCCCCGCTCGAGCTGAGCCCGGCGCGGCTGCTGGCAACCACCTCGGGGGTCGTGTCACGTGGCGGGTCCGCCGGTTCGATCGGGAGCACCACCTCGAAGACGGTGTGGTGGCCGTCCAGGAGCCGGCAGCTGCCGCCGTGCGCCTCCGCGATGCCGCGCGCGATGGCCAGGCCCAGCCCGGCACCGTTGCTGGTGGCGGTGTGGACCCGCGCGTCGAACACGGTCGGGACCAGCTCGGTGGGCACGCCGGGCCCGTCGTCGGTGACGGTGATGACCACCGTGCCGTTGTCCCGGGTGGTCGCCTGGACCTCCACGTGCTCCCCGCCGTGGCGCACGGCGTTGTCCATCAGGTTCACGAAGACCTGCTCCAGCCGGTCGTGGTCCGCCCACACCGGTTCCAGGTCCGCGGCGATGTTCAGGTCGATGCG
Organism: Nitriliruptoraceae bacterium; assembly: GCA_047921175.1. Lineage (GTDB taxonomy): Bacteria > Actinomycetota > Nitriliruptoria > Nitriliruptorales > Nitriliruptoraceae > T1Sed10-7. The sequence goes on from JBLRWQ010000006.1 coordinate 5,145, forward strand.
CTCCGGATGACGGACGCAGGCGCGTGCGGCCTCGACCACCAGCCCCAGGTCGGTCCAGTCCGGCCGGAGCTGCAGCAGGCCGGTCTCGATCGCGGAGGAGTCGAGCAGGTCGGTCACGAGCCGCTCCATGCGGGCCGACTCCTTCGCGATGGCCGCGAGGAACCGGTGCGTCGACCGCTCGTCCCAGGTCAGGTCCGGCTGCCGCAAGGTCGAGGCGTAGCCGTGGATCGCCGTGAGCGGGGTGCGCAGCTCGTGGCTGAGCCGCTGCAGCAGGTCGCGCTGCAGCGCCTGCGAGCGGCGGGCGGCCTCGGCTTCCTGCTGGACCCGGTCCAGCTGCTCGCGTTCGATCGCGAGCGCCAGCGAGCGGACGGCGTCCTCCATCAGCTGGTGGCCGTCGCCGACCAGCCGGTCCGGCTCGGGGTGGCGGACCACCAGCGTGGCGCGGCCGTCGGCGAGGGGGAGCTGCACGCCGACCACACCGGCTGCGACCTGCCCGGGGGTGGTCGGGACGGGTCGGCTCGCCAGCTCCTCGAGGGCGCCGGTCCCGGTCCCGTCGAGGGCGGCTGTGGACCACCTCGGGGCCCCGTCGGCCCGGACCACCAGCAGCCCGGCCGCGCCCGCCCCGAGCCCGTGGCACAGCGCCAGCAGGGCGACGGTCACCCCGCCGTCGGCGCGGCCCGGTCCCGCCAGCGGCTCCAGGATGCCGCGCAGGGACTCCAGCACCCGGTTGCGTCGCGTCGCCTCCTCGAACAGCTGCTCCCGCTCGATGGCGGCCGCGGTGTGGCCGAGGTACAGCGACAGCAGCTCGAGCTGGTCACCGTTCAGGCGGCCGGCCGTGCTCGAGAACCCGGTGATGGTGCCGAGCACGCCGCTGCTGCCCACGATCGGTGCGGCCCACACCGCCCGGATGCCGGCGGCGGCGATCGCGTCCCGGTGCGGGCGCCACGACGGGTCCCGGGTCAGGTCCTCGCAGACCACCAGCTCGCCGCGGCGTGCGGCCTCGCCGATGGTGGCCCCGCGGGCATCGAGGTGGAGCGTCTCCAGTGCGGTGAGCAGCTCGGTCGGCAGGCCGACGGCGGCGCCGCGGGCGAGCATCGGCACCCCGTCGCGGGTGGTCAGCAGGTGGATGCACAGCTGCTCCTGATCGAGCGCCAGGGCGGTGGCCGACACCACCAGGGGCAGGGAGACCGTCGGGCCCGCGGCGGACAGCTGTTCCACGAGGCTGCGCAGCCGGTCGAGCTGCCGGCGTGCGACCGACTCGGTCTCGACCCCGGACATGAGCGCCTGGACGTCGTCCGGGTGGACCTCGCTGGGCGAGATGACGGCCGCGACCCGCCCTCGCCGCAGCACCACGATGCGGTCGGCCAGCGCGAAGGCCTCGTCGAGGTCGTGGGTCACGAGCAGGATGGCCCGGCCGGCCCCACGCGAGCGCCTCAGGCTCGCGGCGACCTCGGCCCGCCTGCCCACGGCCAGGGCGGCGGTCGGCTCGTCCAGCACGAGCAGCTCGGGCTCGCGGAGCAGGGCCCGTGCCAGGGCGACCTGCTGCTGCTGCCCCCGCGACAGCCCCGCGACCTCGGTGTGCAGGTCCGGTAGCCGTGCCCCCAGCCGCTGCAGCGCCGCGGTCGCGGCCTCCTGCATGCGGGCCTCGGCCAGCAGCCCGCGTCCCAGCTCCTGACCGAGGAAGATGTTGGCGACGACGTCGAGATCGTCGCACAGCCCGAGGTCCTGCCAGACCACGGCGGTCCGCACCGGTCGCGGTCCGGACCGGGGGCGGCGGCCACGTCGACGCCCCGCGGGCTGGCGTGCGGGCAGCGGCACGGCGTCGAAGGTGATGGTCCCGCGGTCGGGCGGCAGCTCACCGGCGATGCAGCGCACCAGGGTGGTCTTCCCGGCGCCGTTCTCGCCGACCACGGCGACCAGCTCCCCGGGCCGCACCCGCAGCGAGACGTCCTCCAGCGCCGCCACCCGCCCGAACCGGCGCGTCAGGCCCACGACCTCCAGGCCCCGCGCCGGCCTCTCGGAGGTTGCCACCACCCGCTGCTCCCGCACTCCGGCCACCCGATCCACCCGACGGCAGGGTAGAGCCGGCAGGGCTGCCCAGGGCGGGGTCCTCAGCCCTTGACGGCACCCGCCATCAGGCCCCGCACGAAGAAGCGTCCGAGCAGGATGTAGACCAGCAGGGTCGGGATCGCGGCCATCAGGGCCCCGGCCATCTGCACGTTCCACTCCACGATCTGGCTGCCGGCGAGGTTGTTCAGCGCGACGGTGACCGGCCAGGACTCCGGCCGGGTCAGCACCACCGCGAACAGGAACTCGTTCCAGACGTTGGTGAACTGCCAGATCAGCACGACCGCGAAGGCCGGCAGCGACAGCGGCAGCATGATGTGCCGGAAGATGCCGAACAGGTTCGCGCCGTCGATCCGCGCCGCCTCGACCATCTCGTCGGGGACCGCGGAGAAGTAGTTGCGGAAGATCAGCGTGGTGATCGGGATGCCGAACACGATGTGCACGAAGACCAGCCCCGGGACGCCGCCGTACAGGCCCGCCTGCTGCATGAACTGCACCAGCGGGATGAGGATCGCCTGGTAGGGGATGAACATCCCGAACAGCAGCAACGTGAACAGGATCTCCGAGCCGCGGAAACGCCACTTGGACAGCACGTAACCGTTGAAGGCACCGAGCACCGCGGAGCCGATCGCGGCGGGGATCGTCAGCTGCAGGGAGTTGACGAGGTTGGGGCGCAGCGCCGTGAAGGCGGCCTGGAAGTTGTCGAGGTGGAGCCCGGAGGGCAGCTGCCACATCGTCGCGAGGCTGACCTCCTGGAAGGACTTCAGCCCCGTGATCAGCATCACGTAGACCGGCAGCAGGTAGAAGACCGAGACGGTCGCGAGCAGCAGCACGCCCAGCGCCCGGAAGGTCCGTGCGCGTGCGGACCGACGCACCTTCGGCAGCGGGGTGACCGCGGTGGCGTCGCTGGTGGGGGTCGTGACCTGGGCGCTCACAGCTCCGCCTCCTGCCGTTGCGAGTACCACAGGTAGGGCACGACGAGCAGCGCCACCGACAGCAGCAGCAGGATCCCGATCGCGGCCCCGCGGTTGAAGTTGTTGGCGTCGAAGGTGGTCGTCCACATGTAGATCGCCGGCACGTCCAACGCCAACGACCGGCCGCTCAGCGCGATGATCAGGTCGAAGATCTTCAGCGAGATGTGGCCGAGGATGATGACCACCGACAGCACCGCGGGCCTCAGCAGCGGCAGGATCACGCGCCGGTAGACCTGGAACTCCGAGGCGCCGTCCACCCGTGCCGCCTCGCGCAGCTCGTCGGGGATCGACCGGAGCCCTGCGAGGAACAGCGCCATCGCGAACCCGGACATCTGCCACAGCGCCGGGATGCCGACGAAGGCGATCCCCCAGGGAGGTGGGTTCGTATGCCAGGCGCTGACGAGGAAGTCGAGCCCCACGCTCTCGAACAGCAGGTTCAGCCCGCTGGTCCGGCTCCCGGTCGCCGGGTTCATCAGCCAGCGCCAGGCGACGCCGGTGACGATGAAGGACACGGCCATCGGGAACAGGAAGATGCTGCGGAACAGGTTCTCGCCGGGGAGCTTGCGGTCCAGCATGATCGCGAGCGCCAACCCGAGGACGATCGCGCCGCCGAGGAAGACGGCGGAGAAGACCAGGGTGTTGCGGACCCCGATGTGGAACCGGCGGTCGTTGAAGATGAGCTCGACGTAGTTCTCGAGCCCGACGAAGTTGTAGCTCGGCGTCAGGCCCTGCCAGTCGCTCATCGACACGCGGATCGACCAGGCGATGAAGCCGTAGACGAAGATCGCGATCAGGATGACCGACGGTGCGAGCATCGCCGCGGCGACGTACCGATCGCGCTTCACGGGGCTCCCCTTGCCGTGGGCTACCGGTGTGGGCTCGCGGACCCACTCCCGGTCCGCGTCCGACCCACCTCGAGGTGGGCGGCGGATGGCGACGAGCAGGTCGTCGCCACCCGCCGGGTCGTGCGATCAGCAGGGACCGGCCGTGGCGCAGGCGTTGGCCAGCGCCTCCTGGAAGGCGGCCTCGTCCTGGTCGGTCAGGTACAGCCCCATGGCCGACTCGATCTCCGCCTTGAAGGCGTCGCTCGCGACCGTGCCGTGGGTCAGGCTGCCGGTCACCGCGTCCGACTCCCAGTCGTCCATGGCGGACAGCAGGTAGTCGTCGTAGAGGCTGCGGTCACCGTCGGTGCGGGCGGGGATCGAGCCCTTGACGGGGTTGAAGGCGTCCTGCCCCTCGCGGGAGCCGGCGACGGTCAGGAAGGCGATGGAGCCGTCACGGTTCGCGGCATCCTTCGGGAGCACGAAGCTGTCCGACAGCCACTGGAAGATGCCGTCGGTGCCCGGCACCGGGGCCCAGCCGTAGCCGTCGTCCGCACCCGGTGTCAGGCCCTGCGCGGTGAAGAACCCGGCGGCCCAGTCACCCATGATGGTGAAGGCGGCGTCACCGTCGATCACCAGCTGTGCCGCCTGGTCCCACGACAGGGTCGAGGAGTCGGTGTTGGTGTAGTCCAGCACGCGTCCGAAGACCTCGATCGCCTCGGTGACCTCCGGGCCGGCCCAGTCGGTCGTCCCGTCCCACAGCCCGTCGTAGGTCTCGAGGTCCATCGTGCCCAGCAGGACCGTCTCGAACAGGTGCAGCGTCGTCCACTGCTCACCCATGGCGAGCGGGACCACGCCCTGCGCCTCGAGCTCGTCGGCGACGGTGAAGAACTCGTCCCAGGTCGTGGGCACGTCGACGCCGAAACCCTCGAGCTGCTCGGGCACGTACCACAGCACGTTGGCGCGGTGGATGTTGACCGGCACCGAGTAGATGTTCCCGTCGTCCGAGATCTGCGGGATGATCGCGTCCGGCAGGACGTCGAGCCAGCCCTCCTGCTCGAACAGGAAGTTCAGCGGTTCGAGCTGGTCCGCGACCACGTAGGTCCCGATCAGCTCCTGGCCGGCGTGGCCCTGCCACGACGACGGCGCGTCACCGGCCGCCAGGCGGGACGCCAGCACCGCGCGGGCGTTCGTGCCCGCTCCACCTGCGACGGCGGCGTTGACGAACTCGTACTGGTCACCGTACTGCTCGTTGAACACCTCGATCAGGGCGTCGAGACCCTCGGCCTCGCCACCCGCGGTCCACCAACTGAACACCTCGACGGCGGAGGTGTCCGCGGCCGCGTCGGTGTCGTCGGTGGCGTCCGTGTCGTCCGTGGCGTCGGTGTCGTCGGTGTCGACATCGGTGTCGCCGGTGCCGACGTCCTCGAGCGTGCTGTCCCCGTCGCCACATGCCGCTGCGATGAGCGACAGGGCGACGAGCGACGCGGCGAGTCTCGTGAACCTCATGCGCTAGCCCCTCTCCGATCACCGGGAACCCCGGGTCCACGCCGGCGGCATGGGAGGCTCCCGACCTCTACGACCACGGTAGGAAGTGCCCCGCGAACGAGGTGTCAACGTGCGTGCCCGGCTGTGAACGAAACGTCAACATCCACCTCGGCCCGTGACACCTCGTTGCCTGGGCTGGGACCATGGGCCGGACCAGCACCGTGAGGAGGTCGTCGTGGGTCGAGGTTGGGGCATCATCGGGTCGGGGAAGATCGCGGCCAGCTTCGCGGCCGCCATCGTGGCCGAAGGCGACCGGGTCGTCGCGGTCGCCTCGTCGAGCCAGGAGCGTGCGGACCGCTTCGCGGCCGCGCACCGCATCCCGGGCGCCTACCAGGGTCGCGACGCGCTGCTCGCCGACGCGGACGTCGAGGTGGTCTACGTCGCCACGACCAACGAGCGCCACCACCTCGACGCCCTCGCGGCGATCGCCGCAGGCCGGCCGGTGGTGGTCGAGAAGCCGCTGGCCGTCACCCCCGCGCTGGCCCGGGAGGTGGTCGCGGCCGCCCGGGCCGCCGGTGTGTTCATCACGGAGGCGATGTGGATGCGGGTGCAGCCGGGGTTCCTGGAGCTCCAGCGTCGCCTCGCGCGTGGCGACGTCGGCACCCCGTTGACCGTGCAGGCCGACTTCGGCATCGTCGGTGATCCGGACCCGACCCGACGCCTGTTCTCGGCGGAGCTCGGTGGCGGCGCGTTGCTGGACGTCGGCATCTACCCCGCGACGCTCGCCGTGGCCGTGCTCGGACCTGCCACCTCGGTGCGGGCGACGGGGGTGCTGGCCGCCACGGGCGTGGACGCCCAGGCTGTGGTCGCGATGACGCATGGGGGCTCGGCGGTGTCGGCCTGGACGTGCTCCCTGGTGGCCGAGACCGGCATCGAGGCCACGGTCGGCGGCGACGAGGCGTTGCTCAGGATCGCGAGCCCCTTCCACCACCCGCCGCAGCTCGAGCTGCGGGTGCGGGAGCGGCTGGTGGAGACCGTGCCGCTCCCCGGCCATGAGCTGGGCCTGCAGCACGAGGTCCACGAGGTGCAGCACTGCCTCGATGCCGGTGTGCTCGAGAGCGACCGCATCCCCTTGGAGGCGTCGCTGGAGATCCTGGACCTGCTGGCCGAGGTGCGTGCGCAGCTGCCCGACGGCACGCCGCCGCCGCCGTCGTGAGCGGCAGCTGGCGGGACCTGCCGAGCCACCGCGGGTGGCTGGACGCCGAGCTCGAGCGGCTGCTGCGGTTCGCTCCCGACCCGTCGCATCCGCTCGGTGGGTACGCGATGCTGGACGGGCAGGGCCGGGCCGAGGTGGCCGCCCCGGTGCACACCTGGATCACCGCCCGCATGACGCACGTCCATGCGCTGGCCCACCTGCGCGGCCGGCCCGGCTCGACGCGCTGGGTCGACCACGGGGTCGCCGCGCTCACCGGCCTGCTGTGGGACGACGAGCATGGCGGGTGGTTCGCCTCGGTCGCCGCCGACGGCACCCCGGACGGCACCAAGGACGCCTACCAGCACGCCTTCGTGGTCCTCGCTGCCTCGAGCGCCACCGCGGCCGGTCGGCCCGGGGCGGCGGCGCTGCTCGACACGGCGCTCGACGTGGTCGCTGCCCGGTTCCTCGACGACACCGCGGGCCGCCTGGTCGAGTCCTACGACCGGGCGTGGACCCGCTGCGAGGCCTACCGCGGGGCGAACAGCAACATGCACGCGGTCGAGGCCCTGCTGGCCGCCGGTGACGTGACCGGGGATGAGCGTTGGCACGCCTGGGCCCGGCGTATCGCGACCGCGCTGATCGACGAGGTCGCCCGGGCCCACGGCTGGCGGGTGGTGGAGCACTTCGACGCGGACTGGACGCCGCTGCCCGAGCACCACCGGGACCAGCCGGACCACCCGTTCCGGCCCTACGGGGTCACGCCCGGCCACCAGCTCGAGTGGGCTCGGCTCCTGCTCCACCTCGAGGCCGGCTGGGCGGACGCGCCCGGCTGGTTGCTCCCGGCCGCCCGCGCGCTGTTCGCCGCGGCCGTCGACCGCGGGTGGGCCGCCGATGGCAGCCCCGGCCTGGTCTACACGCTCGGGTGGCGGGACGAGCCCGTCGTCACCCACCGGATGCACTGGGTCGTGGCCGAGGGGATCGCCGCGGCCGCAGCGCTGCACGAGCGCACCGGTGACGAGGCCTACGAGGACTGGTACCGGCGGCTGTGGGACCACGCCGCCGAGGTCTTCCTCGACCGCGAGGCGGGCAGCTGGCACCACGAGCTCGACGCGCAGCTGCGCCCGGTGTCGGGGGCGGGGACGTGGACCGGCAAGCCCGACCTCTACCACGCCGTCCAGGCCACGCTGCTGCCGCAGCTCCGGCTCGCCCCGAGCCTGGCGAGCCAGCTGGCCGTGGCGGCCGGCTGAGGGCGCCGGCCGGCGTCGTTCCGGTCGGTGTCGGACGGGCAGGGGAGCCCGGTAGCGCTGACGCTCGAGCAGCGGTTCCCCTCAGCAGCGGTGCACGACCCAGACGTTGGGTTCGACGTAGACCGCGTGGTCCTGGTCGACGTCGACGTGGACCGGGACGAGCGCACCGGGCACGTGGGCGGGCCCGGGCCCCTCGAGCGGCAGCCCCGTCCACGCTCGCCAGGCGGCCAGGGGGGCGCCGATCGTCATCGACGCCGGGCAGACTCCCTGCACCTCGCCGCCGGCGCGGACGTGCGTGCGCAGCCACGGGTCGGCGGGCAGGCCGTCAGCGCGCGTGCGTGCCGCGTAGGTGGCCATCGGCGTGTCGGGCTCGTCCGCCTTGCGGCTGGGCCTCACGGGTGCGATGAGCGCCTGCAGGCCGCGTTGCTGCGCGGAGTCGCGCAGCACCTCGATCAGTCGGGTCGCCAGCCCGGTACCCCGGTGGGACGGCGCGATGGTGATCTCCAGGGCGCTGAGGTGGGTCGCCGCCCGCCCCGCGAGCCGGTCCAGCCAGCCGTAGCGCACCACCGCGTCCCAGCCGCCGGCGGGCAGCGTCTCGCGGTCGTGGGCGGGCCCGAGCGCGACGGGCACGGCGAAGGCCCGGGCGACGGTGGTCGGCCCGTCGGTCACGACCCAGGCGGTGTCCGCGACCGACGGGAGGTCACTGAAGTACAGGTCCGCGACCGGATCCTCCAGCATGAACCGCGGCCACAGTCGGGTCAGGTCCCAGCAGGCGTCCTCCAGGTCCGGCCGCTCGGCCAGCGTTGCCACCTGGACGGTCACGACCCCACCTCGGCGCCGGCGGTCACGACCCCACCTCGGCGCCGGCGGCCGCAGGCAGCTGCCGCAGCACGTGCGCACGGAGCTGGTCCCCGGCCAGCGCCGCACCGACGTGCCCGGTCTCCAGCCAGGTGATGGGCCAGCCCGTGTAGTCGTCCCGCTGGTCCTCGGCGCGGGCGAAGCGGTCGTAGCGGGCCAGCAGCGGGGCGACCGGCGCGTCGGCGGCCCGGAAGTCGTCCGCGAAGTCCAGCCGCTCCCGCACCCGATCGGCGTCGACGTGGGCCCGCCGAGACGTCATGTGCCGGTAGCTCGAGTCGAGCAGCTGGCTGGCGAGGTGGGCGCCGGCGAGCATCGGCACGTACCGGTCCGCACCGCCGTCGTACGCACGGTGCAGGTTCGTCACCCAGCCGCCGAGGGAGAACCCGGTCAGCACCGTCGTCCGCCCGTGGTCGCCGCTGTAGTGGTCGATCACGGCCCGTGCACCCGCCACCGAGGCGGCCAGGATCGCCATCCAGCGCGCCAGGTCCCCGGCCGCCCGGGTGTACTCCTTGAGCGGCCCGTCGTGGTAGGCCGCGCGCAGCAGCACGACCGTGGCCGGCGGCGGGGTGTCGTCGCTGAGCAGCGCGCGGTTGAGGAAGTTCTTGGCGCGTCGGCCCTCCAGGGCGAAGGGCTGCTCGTTGTTGCCGTGGTGGGTCACCAGGACCGGTGCGCCCGGGCCGGCGTCGTGGGCCAGCAGCACCCCGACCCGCAGCGGCCCGGCAAGCGTCGCGACCTCGACGTCGAGGGGGGTGCCGAGGTGGAGCGGGGGGAGGACGGGCGTGGCGATCGCGAGCTGCTCACGCCAGGTCGGCCCGTCGGTGCCGTCCCGGAAGAAGCGGATGCGCTCACCGGCGAGCACGCCGGGGAGCACCGCCATGCGGTCGAGCAGGGTCTGGGAACGTGCGCCCATCGTGTGGTCCTCCGTTCGTGGGGACCGATGTCGGCTGGTCGTGATCGATCGGTCGTCGGTCCCGTCGGAGCTCATCTTGGCTGCGCGAGGTGCGTCCGGCCTCGGCTCGGAGGTGGAACCCGCTGTCCTCCCCGAGGTGGAGGTACGAGGTGCGCCGGCCGGCGACGTCGACCCCGATGACGGCGGCCGCCAGCCAGGCACCCCAGAACGCCTCCCAGCGGGTCACGGCGTCGGGGGAGGGCAGCTTCTGGTGCTGGACCGCGATCGTCACGCGGCCGCCTGTCTTGGGCGCCATGGCGATCTCCACGACCCCCTCGTCCAACGCGAGCCGGACGTTCTTCGACGTCGGCCGGGACCGGAGCGTGGTCGGCCGGCCGGAGAACAACACGGCCCGCTGCTCGTCGTCGAGCAGGCGGGCCCTGAGCGCCTCGGCGTCCACGGTCACGGTGGCGGACCGTCCGGCGGTGAAGGTGCCGTCGGCCAGCTGGTTGGGCAGTCGACGCCCGCTGATCCGTTCCCAGCCGACGGTGACCTGCTGGGCCCACCAGCCGTCGACACCGTGGGTCTGCTCGACCCAGCGGGCGACCGCCGTGTGCCCCTCCACGTGGCCCGGCCAGGCGTCGATCAGCTCCCGCCACTCGTCCCAGCCCCGGCCGGTCCGCTCCCGGACCACCTCGTCGTCAGCCCCGGGGTCGGCTGCCTCGCGTCGCCCACCCTGCTCCCTCGGTGCGATCGTCGGGGCAGGCTACGTCCGACCGACCCCTGGTGTCCTCGTTGTTTCGACGGTCGGCCTGCCTCGTTGCTCCTCGGGGTTCGTCGCAACGGGTGAGCGAACCCCGCGGAGCAACCAACTGCAGCGGAGCGGACCCGGCCGAGGCGCGGCGGCTGCCGGTCAGGCCTCCGGGCGGCGATAGCGGGGTAGGGGCGCGAGTCGCGCGACAGCCGCTGCGCGTCCTCCCGGTGGAAGCCGAGCGGCTCGTCGTGGTCGGCTCGATGAGCGCGGTCCGCTCCTCGCACGCCCCGGTGTCCCGGTGCTCCTGACGGATGCTGGCCCGTGCAGCCTCAGCCGCCCCGCGCCCGTCGGTCCGTGCGGCCTCAGCCGGGCCGCGCCCGTCGGCCGGCGACCAGCCCGAGCACCAGGGCGAGCACGAGCAACGCCGACAGGGCGCGGATCGTGAGCCCCCAGAGCTCGTAGGGCGGGACGCGCTCCGGGGCGATCGCGACGTACATGGCCGCCATGGCCAGCTGGACCGCGACCACCGCGGCGAGCAGCCAGCGCCGCGGACGCCACCACAGCGCCGCGGCGATGACGAGGTGGAGCACCCCCGCGGCGCCGAGGATGCCGAGCTCGCCGCGGTCGGCATCGCCGAGGTCGAGCACCCCGGTCGCGAGCAGGAGGTAGAGCAGCGCGATCATCACGGCGAGGAGGCTCGCGGCTCGCGTCGGGCGTGGATCGGGGCGCACGGTCGGCAGGGTCGGTGTGGTCATCAGCTCGGCTCGCGTCGGCGGGTGTGGTGTGGTCCCGCGCAGCAAGCGCTCCCGGCAGCTCGCTGCGCAGGGCCGATCGGCCCGTGCTCGCGGGATCAGTCGCCCATCGACCGCGCCGCGGGCCCATGGTCCCGCCGTAGCCGCGCGGCCACCTCGTAGCCCCCGTCGGGGACGGGCCCGGACTCCACGGAGCCGGCGAACAGCGCCGCGCGCTCGCGCATGTGCAGGAGGCCGCGCCCGCCGGCCGTGCCCGGGCCGTCCGGCAGGGACCCCGGGTAGGCCGGTGGTGACCCCGAGACGGGTCCGTGGTCGCGGACCTGGACCACGACCTCGTCGTCGTCGACCTCGACCCGGACGTCGACCGGCACCGTGCCGGCGTGGCGGAGCACGTTGGTGAGGGCCTCCTGCACGATGCGGTAGACGGCCAACGCCATCCCGGCGCTGACCTCGTCGGCCGGCCCGGTGATGGAGAGCGAGGCGTCCATGCCGGTCTCCCGCACGCGTTGGACGAGCAGGTCCAGGGCCCGCAGGTCCGGCTGCGGAGCTCGCGCGTTCTCGTCCTCGTCCGCATCACGGTGCAGCAGCCCGAGGAGGCGCCGGAGCTCCGTCATCGCCTGCTGGCCGGCGGTGCGGATGCCGGCGGCTGCCTCACGGCTGGCGGCGTCGGCGTCCGACGCACCCAGGCGTCGCTCCAGCGCACCGGCATGCAGGGTCATCACGCTGACGTGGTGGGCGACCACGTCATGCAGCTCCCGGGCGATACGGCGGCGCTCCTCGTCCACCGCAGCCTGGGCTGCGAGCTCGCGCTCCCGTTCGAGCCGCTCCGCCCGATCTCGCAACGCCTGCTCCGTGGCGCGGCGGGAGCGCACGTACAGGCCGAGCAACGCCGCAACCGTGGCCGTGCTGACCTGGCCGACCACCTCCACCGTCCAGGGTGCAGCCTGCGGGCCGCCGGCGAGCAGCAGCGCCATCGCCACCGCGTCCAGGACGACCACGGCCACCGTGACCCTCATCGGGCGGCGTGAGGCCACGGTGTAGATGGCGACCAGCACGGCCAGCTCCGCCGGCCCGTTCGCCCCGCTCAGCACCCGCGACGGTCCCGCCAGCAGCTCCACGAGCAGGAACACGGCCACCGGAGCGTCGCGGCGGCGCCACAGGACCAGCAGGGGGAGCAGGCCGCTCGCGAGGCCGATGGTGAAGCCGACCTCGTTGCGGGTGAGGAACGCACTGACCGCGGCGAGCGCCGCGAGCAGCGCGAGCAGTGCGCCCTCACTCACCGCGCGGGGGAGGGGACGTTGCCGCAGCAGCTCCGGGATCGTGGTCATCCGGCCCGAGCCTATGTCGCTCGGTCGGTCTAGCGTCGCCACGGCACCAGCGTCGCGCCGGTCATCGCACGAGCGTCCCCCCAAGCCACCCGCCACCCACACCCGTCCCCGCCACCCGCCCCAGGGAGCCCGCCGTGATCTCGGTCCTCCTCGCCGACGACCAGGCCATGGTCCGCTCGGGCCTGGCGCTGCTGCTCGGCTCCGACCCCGACATCGAGGTGGTGGGTGAGGCCACCGACGGCGGCAGCGCGGTCCGGCTCGCCCACGAGCTCCAGCCGGACGTGGTGCTGATGGACATCCGCATGCCCGGGATGGACGGGTTGGAGGCGACCCGGCTGCTCGCCGGTCCCGGGGTCGCCGACCCACGGACCGTGGTGGTGCTGACCACCTTCGGGGCCGACGAGTACGTCACCGAGGCACTGCAGGCCGGCGCCGTCGGCTTCGTGCTCAAGGACAGCGACCCGGACACCCTCCTCGGCGCGGTCCACGCGGCCGCGGCCGGCGCAGGGCTGCTGGACCCGGCGGTCACCCGACAGGTCGTGGCACGGTTCGCCCAAGGCGGTGGACGACCGGTGAGCGACCCGCCGCCGGCGCTGGCCACGCTGACCGAGCGCGAGCGTGCGGTCCTGGACGAGCTCGCGCGGGGCGCCTCCAACGCGGAGATCGCCGAGCGGTTGTTCGTGGAACCCTCCACGGTCAAGACCCACGTGGTCCACGTGCTGCGCAAGCTGCAGCTCAGGGACCGGGTCGAGGCCGTCATCTACGCCTACGAGCACGGGCTCGTGGAGCCTGGCGACGTCACCCGGTGACCGTGCTGCCGGCCACCTGCCGGCACCAGCGGTCGGCGAGCGCGCTCGCGTCCGGTCGAGTCAGCGGTGGCGAGCCGACCAGCGCCCGCTCGACGCAGATCGAGGTGGCCGACGTCGCCAGCAGATCGAGGTCCGCGCGGCGGGGGAGTTCGCCGCGTCCCACGCCGCGCTCGAGGACCTGGCGCACACGGGTCCGTTCCACGCTGAGCGCGCGGTCGATCGGCACGCGCAGGCCGGGGTTGCGGTGCGCTTCCGCAGCCAGGCCCACCAGCAGCGCGCCGAGCGGGCCCTGCAGCGCGGCGTCCAGGGTGTGGAGGACCGCCGCCAGGTCCTCACGCACCGAGCCGGAGTCCGGCACCTCGCCGTCGCTGCTGGTCAGCGGCTCCACCAGGGCGATCGCGAGGGCGTGCCGGTCCGGCCACCGGCGGTAGAGCGTCGCCTTGCTCGCGCCTGCACGGGACGCGAGGGCGTCCATCGTCAACGCCGGGAGCCCGGCCTCCTCGACCAACCCGATGGCCGCCGCGACGAGCTCCGCCTCCCGTGCCCGGTCACGTGGTCGGCCCCCGCGCCGAGCGGGGGAGGACGGGGTGGCCGACGCCGGCCCGGGGCCGGGCGTGTCGGCCTCGGTGGCCGCGGCCGGCCGTGAGGGCCCGTCCGTCGCAGCGGAGCCGCGCGGCGCCCCGCTGTCCAGCTGCTCGGGAGCGAGCGGGTGCGGTCGGGTCCGCCCCGAGCGACGACGGGCACGTGGGTCCTTCATCTCGTGCCTTCCCCGCAGCAGCGCGCCGTGACGGTGCAGCGCCGTCAGGCCTGGAACGTACGGCTGCGTTCCGGAACGTCATCGTACCTGAAGCGGTCTGCGGGGTGCGGGACCCGTCGCCAGCTGCGGGACCCGTCGCCAGCGGCGGGACCCGCACCCCGCTGCGGGACCGTTCAGGGCCACCGGGCCATGCGCACCCGGCCCCGGGCCCGCGCATAGGTGCGCAGGTCCACCCGCCGGTCGGTCTCGTCCACGATCGGGCCCGTCAGGACCTCGATCACGTCCTCGAGGGTGACGACGCCGATCGTGCCGCCGTACTCGTCGACGACGAGCGCCAGGTGCTCCCGCTGGGTGCGGAAGAACTCGAGCAGGTGGTCCGCCCGCTTGATCCACGGCACCGCCGCGATCTCGCGCGCCAGGGAGCCGACGGTGGCCGCCGGGTCGTCGAGCAGGGTGGCGAGCAGCTCGTGCTTGAGCGTGACGCCCCAGGCGTGGTCCAGGTCACCGTCGGCAACCACGATCCGGGTGTGCTCCGAGGCGAGGATCTGGTCGCGGACCTCGTCGACCGACCGAGCCGCCTCCAGCCACGTCACCGCGGTCCGCGGGGTCATCAGGTCCCGGGCGGTGCGGTCGTTGAGGTGGAAGACGCGCTGGATCATCTCCACCTCGTCGTCCTCGAGGACGCCTTCCGTCCGCCCCATCCGGGCCAGGATGCGGATCTCGGCCTCGCTCACCGACGGTCCACGGTCGCCCTTGGTCAGCGGGCGCATCAGCACCTCGAAGAGCACCACGAGCGGCGTCATCAGGGTCGTCAGCGCCCGGATGGGGATCGCGATCGCCAACGAGACCCGCAACGCGTACCGCTCGCCCAGGGTCTTCGGCATGATCTCCGCGAACAGGATCACCAGGAAGGTCAGCACGCCCGAGACGACCCCGACCCAGGCCTCGCCGAACTCCGCCGCCGCGATCGTGCCGACCGCGATCGAGCCGACGATGTTGAAGACGTTGTTCAGCACCACGATCGCCGAGATCGGCCGTGCGATGTTGCTCTTGATGGCGAGCAGCGCCTTCGCGGAGCGGCCGCCCTCGGCTGCCAACTGGCGGACGCGCACGCTCGGCACCGAGAGCAACGCGGTCTCTGACCCCGAGCAGAGCCCGGAGCCCACCAGCACGACCAGGATGGCGAGGATCAGGGCGCCCATGCGGCCAGGATGCCACAGCCGGACGGCATCGGGTGCCATGCCGCACCATCCCGCGTGGGTGACCGACGGTGCCGCACGACGACGGCGGCACCGGCAGCCCTGCGTGCGTCGCGTGACGCCTCGGTCGGCCTCAGTCGACCGGTTGGTGGAGCGCGGTCGTGAGCTCGGCGACCGCCGCCTTGTAGGCGGCCTCGCGGTAGTAGTAGGAGTGCCCGCGCAGCTCGATCCAGGCCCGGCGCAGCGGCTCGGGGTCGGGATCGTCCTCGGCCAGCTCGGCGCTCGACGGGCCGGTCGCGGGGTCGGGGCACTCGAGATCGACCGCCGGGTCGCCGTCCGCGCCGATCACCGGCCCGCCGATCGGGTCGGTGGCGCGCCACAGGTTGCGCCAGCCCGCCGGCCCCGCCTCCAGATGTCCCCGCAGCCGCTGCAGCGTCCCCGCACCGAGGTAGGCCGGGAAGACGCGGCCGTACAGCGTCGTCAGCGGGCTGCCGTAGGTCAGCAGGCCGACCCGTGCCACCTCGGCATCATCGAGCGGGGCGAGGGCGGCCGCAGCCAGCACCGTCCCCTGGGAGTGGGCGGAGACCAACAGGCCGTCGTCACTGGCGACGAGGTGGCGGATGCGTGCCTGGAGCTCGGGGACGGCCCGCTCGGTGTAGGGCCGCACGGCGAGGGGGTGGAAGCGGCGGGGCCAGAAGGTGAGCACGTCCCACAGGATCCCGATGCCGCGACGCAACGACGGGACCCGGGTCGATCGCCACACGGCGACGATCGCGAGCGCGACCAGCGACGGCAGCAGCCAGGCCGCGGCGCGGCCGACGAGGCTCGGCTCGGCCGGTGCGCTGAGGAACGGCCAGGTCGTGTCGATGCGCAGTGCGGACGTGACGGCCGCGGCGAGCAGGAACAGCCAGGCGAACCAGGTCAGGGGCCGGGCCGCGTCGTGCCCTGCCGCGGCCAACCCGCGAGCGCGCGCGACCGCAGCCCGCATGGCCGGGTCGACCCCGTCGAGCTCGCGGCCGACCGGCGCGGTGCGCGCCGGCAGGTCGGCGGCATCGCCGCGGCGCCGGTGGAGAACCACCCACGCGGCGGCGAGGACGGCCCAGGCGAGCACGACCAGGACGAAGACGTCCAGCAGCGCCAGCTCCGGGCCCCAGGGATCCTGCTTCCCGGGGGTCAGGCGCATCACCAGCAGGGTGAGGCCGGCGAACACCCCGTTCGTCAGCGCGATCGCCAGGGTCACCGCCGCGGCCGGGAGCCCGGGAGGCTGCCGGGGCGTGGGTGGCGCCACCGGGTCGTCCGGCCGGGCTGTCCACGACACCGCAGCGAGCAGCCCGACGACCGCCAGCTGCGCGGCACCGAGGACGACCAGCACCTCGCCCAGCGCCAGCCGGTCCGCGTCGTAGGACGCCACCGTGACCCCGAGCAGCCCCAGCACGGTCGCCGCGATCACGCCGACGTGCCACGCGAGGCGCTCGTTCATGTCGGCTTCGTGCGCGAAGAAGCTCGCGTCCTCGAGCCCCTCGTGCAGTCCCCAGCCCGGGGCCCGCGCCGGTCCGGCCTCGGCGGACGGGGCAGCCTCGACGGCCTCGAACCGTGCCCGCGACGACCGGGCGACCGCCCACAGCGCGGCCATCGCGGCCACGGTGACGAGCCCGCCGAGCAGCATCCCGACGGCTCGTGGCTCGAACGTGGCGACCCGGAGGCCGACGTGCCGTCCGAGCCAGCGGTCACCGAGGTGGTCGACCAGGATGATGGCGGTCCACACGACCCAGCTCGCGGTCAGCAGCGCACCGGAGACGTGGACGAGCGCGCGCAGCGTCCGGAGACGGCGCCCGCTGATGCTGCCCGAAGTCGGATGCGCCCAACCGGCGACGTTCACCAGGGTGAACGGCAGCAGCAGCACCCACAGCGGCTGCCAGACGGAGCCGGAGGTCAGCCCGCCCCAGTCGTAGCCCTCGATGCGTCGGTCGCGCCGGCGTGCGAGGAACACCGTCGGCCGCCCTTCGCCGACCACGACCGCCTGGTCCGGGTGGGTCAACCCGAGCAGGCGCTCCCCGGGGGATCCACCGACCCCGTGGATGCGCAGCTCCCGAACGGCCATGTCGCCTCCTCCACCCGCCGCGGGCCGGTGCGGTCCGGGCCGGTGCGGTCCGGGCCGGTGCGGACCAGGCCAGGCAGGTCGCTCCAGGCTGACACGTCGGCGGGCCGCCGACCACCCCTGGGACACGTTGGGTGCTGGCATCGCCCGTGGGGCCCGGTCGGCGACCTAGGGTGGCCCGCGGGCGGGGCCCGGCGGCCCGTGGCCCCACGACACCTCGGGAGCAGCCATGCGACGCTCGACCGTGCTCGTACTCGCCGTCCTCGCGCTCGTGCTGGCCGCGTGCCAGATCCGGACCGACTACGGGTTGCTGATCAACGCGGACACCTCCGCGGAGCTGGCCTTCGAGATCTCCTACGACGGGGAGGCGGCCCAGCTGTTCGGGCCGGCCGAGGCCTTCCTGGAGGAGGAGGTCGAGACCGGTATCGCGGAGACCGTCGAGGGCGTGACGCTCGTCGAGGCCACGGCCGACAGCTCCGACCCGGAGAACCAACGGGTGACGGCGCTGTTCGCGGCGGAGGACGGGGCTGCGCTCGACCGGCTCGTCGCGGACCTGTTCCCGGGCTCCTCGTTCCGCAACACGGCGGGGACCACGTGGGCGCTGGTGCTCCGCACCGACGAGGACGTCGCTGCGGACTTCGGCGACGAGCTGCCCTTCGACGACCTCGTCGGGGAGTTCCTGGCCGGCGAGGTCCGGGTCGCCTACGCGGGTGACCGGGTCTCCCTGCAGGGGGGGACCGAGGATGGCGCGAACCAGGTCCTGTGGAACCCGTACGGCGGCGAGGACCTCGAGCTGGTGCTCGACCTGTCCGGCAGCGCGCCACCGCCGGCGCCCGACGCGACCGAGCCCGAGGAGGACGAGGCGGCCACCGACGACGAGCCCGCTACCGACGACCTCGCGGTCGACGATGACACCGAGGTGGAGGACGACGCGGCCGTCGACGAGGAGGCACCGGAGGAGGTGGTCGTGCCCGTCGTCGAGGAGAGCTCCGGGCTGTCGACCCTGCTCGTTGCCGCGATCGCCGGTGGGGTGTTGCTCCTGCTGCTGCTCGTGCTCGCGCTCATCCTCCGTGGCCGTCGCCGGCGCCGTGCCGCGGCGGTGCAGGCTGCACCGACCACCGCTGACCCTGCGGGCTGGGCGCCACCCGCGCCGAGCGCACCCCAGCCGCCGGCCGGATCCCCGCCCTCGTCCTCGCCCCCGCCGCCGGCGACCGGCACGCCGGCGGGCGGCTGGCCGTCCACGGCCGACACCCAGGTGCTGCCCCCGAGCGGCGGTACCCCACCGCCGCCACCTCGCCCCGGCACCCCGCCGCCCCCGCCGCCGCCGGGCTGAGACGGGCCCGCGTCGGACGCTGGACCGACCGTGCGGTCGGGCGTCCGGACGCTCGGTCCGGCCGGGCGGTCGGCGGACCGGACGCTCAGGGCTCGCGGTCCTCGTCCGCCCGGTCGGCGCCGGGCACGGTCCGGGCGATCCGCTTCGCGAAGGTGTAGAAGCGGCGGAGCTGCTCGATCGTCTCGGTCCCGCGTGAGTACGAGGCGATCCGCTGCGGCTCGTCGAGGGTCATCCGTTGCGCACGCAGGTGCGCGGCGGAGGCCAGCAGCTCGTTGACCTCCGGCTTCGCGTCCAGGACCCGGCGGGCCAGCTCGGGGTCCTGCTCGTCGAAGGCCCGGAGCGCGGTGGCGAGCAGGTCCGCCATCGTCCGGTGGAAGTCGCCGACCATCGCGGCCGTCTCGTCGCTGATCGGGATGCCCTCCTCGATGCGGCGCAGCCCGATGCGCACGAACTCGTGCTGCACGATGTCCCCGACCAGCTCGAGGTAGCTGGTGACCTCCATCAGGTGCAGCAGTGCATCCCCCTCCGCCTCGGTGAGCGGGTCGTCGTCGATGCGGCGCAGGTAGGCGAGGATCGCGTCGTGGAGGTCGTCGATCTCATCGTCGGCGTCGGCCAGCGCGGTCAGCTGCGCGGTGTCCCCGGTGAGCACGGTCGGCATGATCCGCTCGACCTGCGCCAGCACCCGTCGACCGAGCCGTCCGATCTCCTTGCGGGCCAGTTCCAGTGCGATCGTGGGTTGGCTGAGCAGGTCCTCGTCGAGGTACTTCGGCGCGACCCCGATCTCCGAGGGGCGCAGCGGCACGAGGCGCTCGACCAGCCCGGCGAGCTGCCGGGTGAACGGCAGGAACAGCAGCAGCATGCCGGCCTTCGCGATCGTGTAGGCGTTCGCGATCTGTCGTGGCGCCTCGACGGCCAGCTGGGCCTGGCCGCTCAGGCCCTCGGGGGCGGCGGGGGAGATGGCCCGGGAGAGCTCCGCGATCCAGGGGATCAGCAGCAGCATGATCGTCACCCCGACGGCGTTGAACAGCACGTGGACCAGCCCGGCCCGCAACGCCACCGGGGGCCGCCCGATCGTGGCCAGCATGGTGGTGACGGCGGTCCCGATCGAGGCACCGAGCGCGATCGCGATGCCGGTCTCCAGCGGCACGAGCCCCTGGCTGGCCAGCACGATGATGATGCCGAGGGTGGCGGACGACGATTGGATCACCGCGGTGAACCCGGCCCCGATCAGCACGCCGGGCAGCGGGCCGCGGTCGGCGGACATGAGCGCCAGGAACGGCTCGTACTCGCGCAGCGGGGCCATCGCGCCCTGCATGACGCCCATACCGAGGAAGAGGATCCCGAGCCCGGCGACCGCCGTGCCGAGCTGCCGGATGGCCTCGCGACGGCCGATGAACTCGGCGAGCACCCCGCCGGCGATCATCGCCAGCGCGTAGGAGACGATGTCGAAGGCGATGATCTGCGCGGTGATCGTGGTGCCGACGTTCGCGCCGATGATGACCCCGACCGACTGCACCAGGGTGAGCAGCCCGGCGGACAGGAAGCCGATCACCAGCACCATCGTCACCGTCGACGACTGGATCGTGGCGGTGACGAGCATGCCGGTGGCGACCCCGGCGACGCGGTTGCGGGCCGCCTGGCCGAGGATCCGGCTGAGCGAGGTGCCGGCCAGGCCCTTCAGCCCCGAGGTCACGCCGTTCATGCCGTGGAGGAACAGGGCGAGCCCGCCCGCGAAGCCCATCAGCATCAGCGCGACCGGGAGCTCACCCCCCGGTCCCGGCGCGAGCTCCGCCTGCATCGGGCCACCCTCCCGTCGTCCACCAGCAGAGCACCGTAGACCACCGTCCGGGTTCCTCGGGCGGGCGTCGCCGTCAGCCGGCCGCCCCGTGGTGCCCGCGCGGCGGCGTGCTCAGCCGGCCGCCTCGACGATCCCGGCCAGCATCGGCTCCAGCCCCCAGTCGACCCCGGAGAACGCGCCGGAGAACCCGAGCCGGACCACCACCAGCCCCTGCGACGGCAGCACCACGACCTGCTGGCCCTCGTTCCCGGAGGCCCAGAAGGCGTCCGCGGGCACGCTCGGCATCCGCAGCGTCCCGTCCGGGCCCTGGTTCAGCCACCACTGGTAGCCGTACGGGGTGTCCGTGGCCTCCGCCACCGGGGCCACGCTCGCCGCCACCCAGCCCTCCGGGAGCAGCCGCTCGCCCTCCCACACCCCGTCGTCGAGGTAGAGCTGCCCGAACCGGGCCCAGTCCCGTGCCGTGGCGTACAGGAACGAGGAGCAGACCAGCCCGCCGCTCGCGTCCGGCTCCAGCACCGCGCTGGTCATCCCGAGCGGTGCGAACACGACCTCGTGCGCGAGCTCGACCCCGAGCCCGGTGGTCTCCTGCGTCACGTCGCACAGCAGGTTGGTGGTCCCCGAGGAGTACGACCACACGCTGCCCGGCGGGTGCACGAGCGGCTGGGCGGCGCCGTACGCGCCGGTGTCCGCCGGGGTGAACAGCATCTGGGTCGCGTCCGTCCCGGGGTCGTACACCTCCTCGAAGGCGAGCCCGTCGGTCATCGTCAGCAGGTGCTCGAGGGTGATGTCGGCGCGGGCGTCGTCCTCCCAGCCCGGGCGCACGAGCGGCTGGTCGACCGTCAGGACCCCTTCCAGCACGGCGTGGCCGATCAGCGCGTTGGCGACCGATTTCGCCATCGACCAGCCCAGCAGCGGGGTGTCGGCGTCGAACCCGTCCCCGTAGCGCTCCACCAGCAGCTCGCCGTCCCGGGCCACCACCACCGCGCGGGTGTTGCGCCGGCGGCCATCGGGGTCGTCCTCGGTGAAGGCGGTGGCGACCGCGGCGGCCAGCGCGTCCGCGTCGACGTCCTCCGGCAGCGGCCCGATCGGGCCGTCGCCGACCGGCCACGCCGCGTCGGGGTCCTCGAGCGTCACGGGAGGCGGCGGGGCGAAGGCCGGTCGCGCCTCCGCCAGGGTGCACCCGAGCCCGGGCGTGTGGAAGGCCGTCGACGGCCACAGCCCGAGCAGCGAGGCGCGCAGCTCCCCGGCCTCCTCGTCGGCCCGCACCCGCAGGAACGGCACCAGCGGGTTGTCGGGCAGGTCACCCTGGACGTCCTGCAGGCTCCGTCCCGACACGAACACCCCGGAGCAGCTGATCTTGGCCGCGTAGCCGGTCGCGATCGGGGCGATGGGACCGAGGTAGAGCGCGACCCCGCCCACGACCACCACGAGGCCGACGAGCACCCCGATCGCGGTCACCCGGCCACGCCGACGCGACCTTCGCGATGCCTGCGTCTGCGTCCCGTCGGTCACCGGTGCGCCTCCCGGCCACCAGCGTGGTCCCGCCCCGGTGCGCGCTGGCAGGTCGGGCCCATCACGCGTCCTCGCCGACGTCCACCGACCGCCGTGCCAGCTCCTCGGGGCTCGCGGGCAGCAGCCGCTGCCCGCGTCGCAGCAGCACGAAACCGAGCGCGTAGGCCCCGGCCGCGCCGTAGAACATCGCGCCGTCCCCGAACAGGTCCATCACCCCACCGATGATCGGCGAGCCCAGCATCTGGCCGACCATCGTGAACAGGTAGTACATGCCGATGTAGAAGCCGATCCGCTTGCGTCCGCCCAGATCGGCGATCAGCGGCATGGCCTGCACGTTGACCAGCGCCCACGCCAGTCCGCCGATCACGAACACGCCCATCAGCACGGTCACGTTCCGGATCGGGGCCGCGATGACGAAGACCACCGGGATGGAGCCGAGCCCGAGCAGCATCGTGGGGATCTTCCCCAACCTCGTCCCGATCATCCCCGCGAAGAACGCCGCCGCCAGGAACGCCCCCGCGAAGGCGGTCAGGATGAAGGCCGCACGGCCCGGGGTGAGCCCGAGCACGTTGACCCCGTAGATCGGGAACATCGCATCGAGCCCCGCGAAGCCGATGTAGTACGCGAACATCGCGGCGAGCAGGTAGAACTGGCCCCGGTTCGGGCGGTGCAGCAGCACCTTGAAGCCGTGCACCGCGTCCGACAGCGGCGCCGGACGGCGCTCGTCCACGCTGTCGACGTACGGGGGATGCCGGTCGGCCTTCAGGTAGACGAGCACGCCCGTGACGACCAGGACGACCGCACCGATCCCGAAGGTCAGGAACGGGTCGATGTCGTACAGCAGGCTCAGCCCCGCGAAGGTGGTGAGCGTGCCGATGCCGCCCATCAGGTTGATGATGCCGTTGCCGGTGGAGCGCTTCTCCGGCGGGGTGTGGTCGGGCATCAGGCTGATGACCGGCCCGCGGTAGGTGTGCATCGCGATCGTGAAGGCGATCTCCACGACGATCAGCGTCCACAGCATCGTGGCCGCCCACGGGATCGCGGCGAAGGTCAGCGCCGCCACCGGCACGGCCACCACGATGAACGGCAGCCGCCGTCCCAGCCGGTGGTTCATGTGGTCCGACCACGCCCCGACGATCGGGATCAGCAGCAGGCCGACGAGGTTGTCGGTGCTCATCAACAGCCCGATGAGCGCCCGGCTGTCCAGGAACTCGGCGTACATGATCGGCACGAAGGCGTTGTAGGCGCTGAAGGTCAGCATCACGCCGAGGAAGCCGGTCCCGAGCCACCAGATCTGGCCGTAGGAGAACCGTTCCTCCTGGGTCAGCCGCGCTGCGGTCGTATCCGCCATGCTCGCTCCTGGGCCGCCCCGCCTCGAGGGCGGGTACCGAGGTGGTGGGTGCGTGTCGCGGTGCAGCACCGTAACCGAGCCCGACGTCGAGGAGGTAGCGGTCCGGTAGCGGGTCAGCGTCCGACCGGCCGGCCACCCGTGCGCGGTCCTGCGGCGTGACCCGGACGCCAGGCCCGTTCGGCGGTACGGTGGTGGGACGACGGTCGATCCTGAGCCTCCTGCTCCCGCCCGTCGCCGACCCACACGTGTGCAGCACCGGCACCGAGAGCAGCACGTGCGGGGGTTCCACCGAAGAACTGGGACGCTGCCGAGCCTCCGGTCCTGACCCGTGAGGTCCGCATGCGCATCCTCGAGATCGCACCCCCCTGGTTCACCGTTCCCCCGACCGGCTACGGCGGCATCGAGCAGGTCGTCGCCCAGCTCACCGACGGGCTGGTCCAGGCCGGCCACGACGTGACGTTGCTGGCCAGCGGCGGCTCCACGTCCACCGCCACGGTGCAGACGATCTTCGACGTCCCCCCGAGCGCCGAGCTCGGGTCCACCTGCCATGAGCTCATCCACGTCGTCGCCGGCTACCACCAGCGCGGCGACTTCGACGTGATCCACGACCACTCGGGGTTCACCGGGGCGGCCTTCGGGGCGCTGCTGGACGGCCCGCCGGTCGTCCACACCCTGCACGGGCCGTGGGTGCCGGAGGTCGAGGTCTTCCACCGCAGCATCGGGAACGCACTGCACCGCGTGGCGATCAGCG
This sequence comes from Nitriliruptoraceae bacterium, assembly GCA_047921175.1. Taxonomy (GTDB): domain Bacteria; phylum Actinomycetota; class Nitriliruptoria; order Nitriliruptorales; family Nitriliruptoraceae; genus T1Sed10-7. The sequence goes on from JBLRWQ010000006.1 coordinate 29,126, forward strand.
AGGACCAGCGCTCCCGCGCGCCGGCCGGCGTCACGGTCGGACACATGGTCCACAACGGCATCAGCCTCACCGAGCACCCCTTCCGCGCCGAGCCCGACGCGGACCGCCACCTCGCCTTCGTCGGCCGGGCCAACGTGGAGAAGGGCCCGGAGATCGCGGTGCGTGTCGCACGCCTCCTCGGCCGGCACCTGAAGATGGCCGTGAAGATCAACGAGCCGCCGGAGCAGGTCTACTGGGACACCCACGTCGCGCCGCTGCTCGTCGGCGCGGATGTCGAGGTGGTCCGCAACGGCACCAAGCAGGACGCGATCGACATCATGTCCGGTGCCGAGGCGACGCTGTTCCCGATCGCCTGGCCGGAACCCTTCGGCCTCGTCATGGTCGAGTCCATGGCCGTCGGGACCCCGGTCATCGCCTACGCCGCAGGCGCGAGCCTGGAGGTCATCGACTCCGGCCGCACCGGGGTACTGGTGCCGCCCGGTGACCTGGACGCGTTCGTCGCCGCGGTGCGGACCGCCGGCAGCCTCGAGCGCGCCGCGTGCCGGGCCCACGTGGTCGAGCACTTCTCCAGCGCCGCGATGGTCGCCGGCTACGAGGCCGTGTTCACCGCGGTGACCGAGCCGCACCTGCGCCCGGCGACCGTCGACCGCACCGCCGAACTGCTCTACCGCCGGTCCATGGACCGGGGCCGCCGGCAGGAGGACCGCCGCCCCGTCCGCAGCGGTGCGCTGACCGGGCCGGCCGTCGACCTGCGCCCTGCCGGGGTCACCTGATGGTCGCCGCCGCGCAGTCGATCGGTCCCCAGGGCGAGGTGACCTGCGTCAGCGGCCGGACCTTCTGCCGGTCGACCTCGAGCGGCCAGATCCGGCCCGGGCCCTACGGCGACGGGGTCTTCGTCGAGGACACGCGGATGCTGAGCTCGCTGGTCCTGACCCTCGACGGCCAGGAGCCGCACGCGCTCGGCGGCTACCCGCTGGGACCGGGAACGGCCCGGTTCAGCGCGTGCGCACACGTGGGCGACGAGCCCGATCCGACGCTGCTGATCGAACGGCGGCGCGCGGTCACCGACACGTGGCAGGAGCAGATCCGGATCACCAACCACCGGGTGGGGCCCGTGGCGGTCCGGGTCGCGCTCGATGCTGCCGCCGACTTCGCCTACATCTTCGACGTCAAGCACGGCCGCTCCACGGCCGCATCCCCGGGCCGCCTCGTCACCGGCGGGGTGCGGTACGACCGCGATGACGGCGAGGCGGCCGTGCTGCTGCAGGTCGACCCGGCCCCCGAGCGGTTGGTCGACGGTGCCCTCAGCTGGGAGCTCGTCCTGCCCGCGCAGGCGTCCTGGCAGGTGGAGCTCGCCCTCGGGATGGTGCCGTCCGGCGCGGCGCCCGACCCGACCGTGGGGTCCTCGGGTGGCCGCGGGGTGGGACCGCTGACGCGTCCGCGCATCACCTGCAGCGACGTGCGCTTCGAGCAGCTGCTCGAGCGGTCGATCGCGGACCTGGACTCGCTGGTGGTCCGTGACGGCGACGACCGGTACTTCGCGGCCGGCACGCCGTGGTTCCTGACGTTGTTCGGCCGGGACTCGCTGTGGAGCGCGATGATGGCGCTGCCGCTCGGGGTCGAGGTGGCCGGGGAGACGCTGCGGCTGCTGGCACGCAACCAGGGCACGCGTCACGATGCGGAGACCGAGGAGGCCCCCGGCAAGATCCTCCACGAGGTGCGGCACGGTCCCCAGGTCGATCGCGGCGACCTGCCGCCGCGGTACTTCGGCACGATCGACGCGACCCCGCTGTTCGTGGTCGCGTTGGAGCAGGCGTGGCGCTGGGGGCTCGACGCCGCGGCCGTCGAGGCGCTCCTGCCGGCAGCCGCGCGTGCGCTGGCGTGGATGCGTGACGACGGCGATCCGGACGGCAGCGGCTTCCTGCGCTACGCCGCGACGGGGGAGCGGCGGCTGGCGAACCAGGGCTGGAAGGACTCCGAGGACGGGATCTGCTTCGCCGACGGCACCCTGGCCGACGCGCCGATCGTGCTGTGCGAGGTGCAGGGCTACGCCTACCAGGCCGCGATCGGCGGTGCGGCGCTGCTGGACGCCTTCGGCCGCCCCGGGGCAGACGCGTGGCGTGCCTGGGCCGCGGGCCTTCGGGCCCGCTTCCAGGCGGCGTTCTGGGTCGACGATGACGACGGCGGCTTCCCGGCACTGGCGCTCGACGGGGCGGGGCGTCAGGTCGACGCGGTCACCTCGAACGCGGGGCACCTGCTCGGCACCGGGATCCTCGAGCCGTGGCAGGAGGCCCGGGTCGCCGCACGGCTGGCCGCGCCCGACATGGACGCCGGCTGGGGGCTCAGGACGCTCAGCAGCAGCTCGCCGCGGTTCAACCCGCTGTCCTACCACGGCGGGTCGGTGTGGCCGCACGACACCGCCATCGCCATCCACGGCCTGGCCCGTTGCGGTGCGGGGAGCACGGCCAGCCACCTGCTCCAGGGCCTGCTCGCGGCGGGTGACCACCTCGGGTTCCGCCTCCCGGAGCTGTTCGGCGGCGAGCAACGCACCGACGGGTCCCGACCGTTGCCCTACCCGAGCGCGTGCAGTCCGCAGGCCTGGGCGGCCGGCGCGGCGTTGCTGGCGTTGCGGGCGGTGCTCGGGATCGAGCCGGACCTGCCGGCCGGGCTGCTCCGCCTGCGAGCGATGGACCCGGCACCCTTCGCCCGGCTGACGGTGGAGGGCATCCCGTTCCCGGGCGGCACGCTCAGCCTCCACCTCGAGGATGGGAGGCTGCAGGTGCTGGAGACACCCGACGGCCTCGAGGTCGTCGTGCACGAGCCCGCCCCGCGCTAGCACCACGCGATGGCGGCGGCAGTGGCGCTCGGCACCGGCTGCGGTCAGCCCGGCCGGACGGCCTCCAGCGTGAACTCGGTGGGGCAGAGGTCGCGCTGGTGGGCTGGCAGTCGCCAGCGGTCCACGCCCCGCTCGACCTGCTCCATCCAGGGCGCGAAGCACCAGTCCAGCGTGTCGCCCTCGTGCAGCCGGGTCAGCTGCAGTCCGACGTCCAGCACCGCCTGGACGATCTCGCCCAGCCCGTGGGCCCACTCGACGGTCTCGGAGGCCGCCACCTCGCCATCACCGGCGTAGGTGGAGGCATCATCGAGGTGCTGCGCCCCGGCCCGCTCGAGGTACGGGAACGCGCCGAGCACCAGCAGGCGATCGTCGCGGGTCTCGTCCACGCACATCAGCATCGGGTGCGCGTCCCGCAGGTAGAGCCGTCCGCCGGGCTTCAGCAGCCCCGCGACCACCTCGGCCCAGCGGCGGACCGACGGCAGCCAGCACAGGGTCCCCACCGAGGTGTAGACCAGGTCCACCTGGCGCCCCACCGCGGCCACCGCGTCGTGGACATCGGCCTCGACGAAGGTGGCTGGTGTGCCGCTGCGCGCGCTCAGGTCCCGGGCCACCTCCAGCGCGGCGGGGGAGAAGTCGACCCCGGTGACGGTCCCGCCCAGGCGCGCCAGCGAGATCGTGTCCGTGCCGAGATGGCACTGCAGGTGGACGACGTCCATCCCGGTGAGGTCACCGAGGTGGACCGCGTCGGCCGCCACGACATCCGACAGCCGGGCCGGGTCGGCGACGTAGCGCTCCAGGCCGTAGCCGTCCGAGGTGGCGTGGATCGGGACGCGCCCCTCCCAGTTGGCGAGGTTGCGGGCACGGTCGGCCGGGTCCATCATCGGGGCAGATCTCCGTGCGTCCCAGGCCCGCCACGCTACCCGTCGACCGGTGCGCCACGACAGGGTGCGGGCCGCCGGCCAGCCGACGCGTGGCCTCGGGCCACCCTGTCGATGCGGGCGGTCGCATCGTGCGGGCCACCGGCGGCCGCACCTCCACTCTCGGGTGCGTGCGGTCGCCGGTGTCGCAGCGATCGTCGTTACCTCGCGGTGACCTCGCCGGGGACGCAGGCGATGTTGGTCCCGAGGAAGATGTCCCCGGTCATCGAGGCGCAGCTCTGCCACGCCCCCGGGGTGCGCCCGACCGCCCGGTAGGTGATCGTGTGCGTCTGGTCGGGCTCGGGCTCGGGCTCGGGCCACGTGACCGTCGCGCTGCTATCTGGCTGCGGCAGCGTGCCGTTGCGGTCGAAGTACAGCATCGCGCCCTTGGTCCCGTCGACGTTCTCAGCCCCGACGGTCAGGAACCCGCCATCACCCGCGGAGAGCTCCGGCCCGTAGGCGTAGGTGATCTCCGTCTGGCTCTCGTCGCCAGTGTTGGACAGTAACGGGATCCAGATCTGGAAGCTGTTGACCTGCGAGGTGTTGCTCCAGTTGGGGACTTTGTCCCACTCGACGACGATCCACTCGTTCGAGTTCGAGTCCGGGCTGACGACCCCGACGCGGAGCGCGCCGCCGGCCGCCGGGTTCAGGTCGGTCCAGAACGGCGCCAGCACGTTGTTCGGACGGTCCGGATCCGGCAGGAACTGGTTGACGAAACCGATGTCGGCTCCGGTGCCTCCGCCGACGACGGCGTAGCCGTTGCTCACCACTCCGACTTCGTCGTACACCTCACCGCCGTACCTGAAGGGTGGGGTGGACACGTTCGCGATGGACTCGTCACCGATGCCGCCGAGCGGCTCGACCTCGAAGCCGGCGAGCGGCAGGTACCCGAACGGCGAGCCACCCGGCGTGATCGCCACGCCTGGTGGCTCGGCCCCCACGAGCGTGCCGGAGAAGCGGACACCGTTGCCGACCACCTCGGCGCCCCCGAGCGTGCCGGAGAAGCGGAAACCGTTGCCGACCACCTCGGCGCCTACGACGCTGCCAGGGTCCAGCGCGAGCTGGCGCGGCAGGGTGCTCATGACGTTGACGGTGGCGGCGTCCTGGGCGGTGTTGGTGATCGTGATGCTGCAGTCGGTCGTCGCGTTCCGGGCCAGGGTCAGCGGATCGCAGCTGTGTTCGAGTGTGACCTGCGGCTCACGCCGCTCGATCGTGATCGGCAAGGTCGCGGACAGGTTGCCGTGGGTGAGCTCCAGCTGGGCGTGACGGACCTCACCCATCGGCACGTCACGGGCGTCGATGTCGATGGTGAACGAACGGGATGCCCCGGCCGGCACCTGGATCGAGCGGGGCACGGTGATACGCACGTCGTTCGGCGCATCGACGCTCAGCCGCCACGCGGCAGCTCGCGGGAGCCCGCTCGTGACCCTTTGCTCCACCGAGACCTGGCCCGGGACGGGGATGGACAGGCTCGCGCCGTTCTCGTCGAAGGTGAGCCCCGCGTCGGCGACCCGGAGGTCCCCGGGGTCGGCGCCCTCCGTCGCGGCGACCGGCAACGCCGGGGCCGCCAGCGCGAGGATCGCGAGCATGAGGACGACACGCTGCACTGGCAACCGCTTGACCACGGTGGGGCTCCATCCACGTAGGCGCGGCTCCCCCCGAAGGCCGTCGCAGACTCCCGTCCGCCTCAGGCCTGTTGGGCGGCGCGGGACTATCCCACACCGGTCCAGGTTGCTGGCCGACTTCGGCGCGAAGTGTGCGTTCCGCGCGCGGTCGGTGACGACGGGAGCCGGACCGTTACCGGTACGACGCGGCGAGCCGCGCGAAGCCCTCCTCGAGACTGACCCGGGGTTGCCAGCCGAGCGCCGACCGGGTCTCGCGCTGGTCGAACCAGTGCGCCGTGGCGAGCTGCTCGGCCAGGAACGAGGTCATCGGCGGGTCGTCGGTGCGCTGGAGCCGTGCCCACACGCGCTCGGCGACCGCGCCACCGATCGCGAGCCCGAGCAGGGTGGCGTCCTCGATGGCGCGTGCGTTGGGCACCGGCAACGAGCCGGGCTGGCCGGTGCAGACCGGGCAGACGTTGGTGTTCGGCTCGTCCCCGAAGGTGGTCGAGCAGCCGCACCACATCTTCGTGGTGGTGTGCAGCTCGACGTGGACCTCGAGCCCGACGACCAGCTCCCAGCCCTCGGGCAGCAGCGTGTCCGCGGCCATCAACGCACCTCCTCGTCCACCCCGACGGCCCTCGGGCCGGTCGGCCGGGCCACGAACCCGCTCGCCTGCTCCAGCGCCCAGGCCACGCGGTACATGACCTCGTCGCGCTTCAGCGGCGCCATCACCTGCAGCCCGACGGGCAGCGAGGTGGCGGGGTCCTCCGGTGCGGCGGCGAACCCGGCGGGCAGCGACAGCGCGGGGATCCCGGCGAGCGAGGCGGGCACGGTCGCGACGTCGTTGAGGTACATCGCCATCGGGTCGGCGGTCTTGTCCCCGAACCGGAACGCCACCGACGGGGAGGTCGGGCTCACCAGCGCGTCCACCTCGGTGAAGGCGGTGCGGAAGTCGTCGGCGATGAGCGTGCGGACCTTGGAGGCCTGCAGGTAGTAGGCGTCGTAGTAGCCGCTGGACAGGGCGTGGGTGCCGATCATGATGCGGCGCTTGACCTCGGGCCCGAAGCCTGCCGCGCGGGTGGCGGCGTTCATCTCCTCGGCGGTGGGCGCGTCGACCCGCAGGCCGTAGCGCACCCCGTCGAAGCGGGCCAGGTTGGAGGAGGCCTCGCTCGGGGCGATGAGGTAGTACGCGGGCAGACCGTAGGGGGCGTGCGGCAGGGAGACCTCGACGATCTCGGCCCCGAGCGACTCGAGCCGCGCGAGCGCCTGCGCGAACACCGCCTCGACGCCCGGCTCGTACCCCTCCCCCTGGAGTTCGCGCACGACCCCGATCCGCATCCCGGCCACGCCGTCGCGCAAGCCCCCGAGCAGGTCGGGGACCTCCCCGGGCACCGAGGTGGCATCGCGGGGATCGTGGCCCCAGATGGCGGTCTGCAGCCTCGCCGCGTCCTCCACCGTGCGTGCGAAGGGGCCGGCCTGGTCCAGCGAGGACGCGAACGCGACCAGCCCGTAGCGCGACACGGTGCCGTAGGTCGGCTTGGCGCCCACCAGGCCCGTGAGCGCGGCGGGCTGGCGGATCGACCCACCGGTGTCGGTCCCGATCGCGAGCGGCGCGAGCAGCGCCGACACCGCGCTGGCGGATCCGCCCGAGGACCCACCGGGCACCCGGTCCAGGTCCCAGGGGTTGCGGGTGTTGCCGAAGGCGGAGTTCTCCGTGGAGGAGCCCATGGCGAACTCGTCCATGTTGGTCTTGCCGAGCACCACGATGTCCGCAGCGCGCAGCCGCGCGGTGACGGTGGCGTCGTAGGGCGGCACCCACCCCTCGAGCATGCGCGACCCGCAGGTCGTCGGCGCACCGCGCATCGTGAGCACGTCCTTGAGCGCGAGCGGGACCCCGGCCAGGGGGCCGAGCTCCTCGCCTGCGGCGCGTCGGGCGTCGATGTCGTCCGCGTGTGCCCGGGCGGCGGCGGCCGTCACGGCCAGGAACGCGTGCGTCTCGTCCGGGGACAGCGCGTCGGCGGGCTTCGCGGCCCACACGTCGCCGTCCGCCTCGACGCCGTCGATCGCGGCGATACGGTCGAGGTGGGCGTCCACCACCTCGCGGGCGGAGACCTCCCCGGCCTGCAGGCGGGCGGCCAGGTCGACGGCGCTGAGCTCGGTCAGGACGGCCATCTCAGCCCTCCTCCGCGACGATGCGCGGGACGGCGAAGCGGTGCTGCTCGACCGCCGGGGCGCCGGCCAGCACGTCCTCCCGGCTGAGCGACGGCGCGGGCTCGTCCGGACGGGTCACGTCCGCCAGGGCGAAGGGGTGGGTGGTCGGCTCCACCTCGTCGGCCGCGACCTCGCCGACCTGCTCGGCGTAGCCGAGGATCGCGGACAGCTGGGGGGCCAGCGCCGCGACCTCGTCGTCGGTCAACGCGAGCCGGGCCAGCCGGGCGACGTGGCGGACCTCACCTTCGGACAGGGCCACGTGGGGCCTCCTGGGTCGAGGGGTGGCGACCGGGCGAGGCTAGCGGTCGCGCGGGATCGCCCCTCGCCGTCCGCAGCCATCGCCCGCACGGTTCGCGGTCGCAGCCCGGGCACCCGACACGGCCGATGGCGCGGATGCCGTGGCTCGCAGACGAACCGGTGCGCGGTTACGGTCGCCACAGACCCCGAGACGAGCCGAGCGAGCCGTGACGACCGCGCTGCTGACCGACCGGTACGAGCTGACCATGCTCGACGCGGCGCTCGAGAGCGGTATCGCCGCCCGGCGGTGCGTCTTCGAGGTGTTCGCCCGCTCGCTGCCCGACGGTCGGCGCTACGGCGTGGCCGCGGGGCTCGGACGGCTGCTGCCCGGGCTGGCCGACTTCCGCTTCGATCCGGCGACGCTCGCCTGGCTGGACGACGAGGACGTGGTGCGTCCCGCGACGCTCGACTGGCTGGCCGACTACCGCTTCCGTGGCGAGCTGTACGCCTACCGGGAGGGCGAGCCCTACGTCGCGAACTCGCCGGTGCTGACCGTCGCCGGCAGCTTCGCCGAGGCGGTGCTGCTCGAGACGCTCGTGCTGTCGGTCCTCAACCACGACAGCGCCATCGCCGCGGCCGCCGCCCGCGTCGTGAGCGCCGCCCAGGGGCGTGGGTTGCTCGAGTTCGGGAGCCGCCGCACCCACGAGGAAGCGGCCGCCGCCGCCGGCCGCGCCGCGTACGTGGCCGGGTTCGACGGCAGCTCGAACCTGGCGTCGGGTGCCCGGCACGGCGTGCCGACCCTCGGCACGACCGCGCACGCCTTCGTGCTGCTGCACGACGACGAGGTGGCGGCCTTCACCCAGCAGGTCGCGGCCGCCGGCCCGGGGACGACCATCCTGGTCGACACCTACGACACCGCCCGGGGCATCGCCCGCGCGCTCGAGGCCGCCGGGCCGTCCCTGGGGGGCATCCGGATCGACTCGGGCGACCTCGCCGAGGAGGCCCGCGCCGCCCGCGCCCAGCTCGACGACGCCGGGGCGACCGGCACCCGGATCGTCGTCTCCGGCGACCTCGACGAGCACCGCATCGCCGCCCTTGCCGACGCCCCGATCGACGCCTACGGGGTGGGGACCAAGCTCGTGACCGGCAGCGGCGCGCCGAACGCCGGCTTCGTCTACAAGGTCGTGGCCCGCGACGACGCGCACGGGCAGCTCGAGCCGGTCGCGAAGGCCGGCGGCGAGAAGGCCACCGTCGGCGGCCGGAAGCGCGCCAGCCGGCGCTACCGCGACGGCGTCGCCAGCGGCGAGGTGGTCCGCGGCTGGGCCGCCGAGGTCCCTACCGGCGAGCGGGCCCTGCAGGTGCCGGTGCTCGTGGACGGCGAGGTGGTCCACGACCCCGACCTGGACGAGATCCGTGCCCACCACCGTGCCGCGATGGCCGAGCTGCCACGCTCCGCGCTGGACCTCGCGACCGGCGAGCCCGTCTGGACCCTGGAGGAGGACGAGACATGACCAGCGACCGGTACGACAGCCACACGGCCCTGCTCGTCGTGGACGTGCAGAACGACTTCGCCGACCCCGACGGTGGCCTGTACGTCGCCGGTGGTGAGGAGGTGGTCCCGGTCGTGAACGCCGAGGTGGCGGCGGCCCGTGAGGCGGGCGCCCTGGTCGTCTACACCCAGGACTGGCACCCCCCGACCACCCCACACTTCGCCAAGGACGGCGGGGTGTGGCCGGTCCACTGCGTGCGGGACACCTGGGGTGCCGAGCTGCACCCGGACCTCGAGGTCGTCGCGGACGCGCCCGTCGTGCGCAAGGGGGTGGACGGGGAGGACGGGTACTCCGGCTTCTCCGTCCGCGACCCGGTCAGCGGGGACACCAGCGCCACCGAGCTCGGCAGCCACCTCGACGCTGCCCAGGTCCGACGGGTCGTCGTCACCGGCCTGGCCGGGGACGTCTGCGTCAAGGACACCGCGCTGGACGCCGCCCGGCTGGGCTACGAGGTGGTGCTGCCGCTCGCGGCCACCCGGATGGTGGAGCTCAACGAGGGCGACGGCGAGGCGGCGATCGCCGCGGTGGCGGCCGCGGGCGTGGACGTGCAGCCGGCCTGAGGCGGCGTCAGCGCGCTCGGCCGGCGACGTCCGTGAGGCGCGTCGAAGGCCACGCACCCAGCACCGGGTCCGCCACCTGGGGCGCCGGTGCGCTCGGCCCGCCGTGCGCGAGGTGGTGGCGGGCCGAGGCCTGGTCGCGCGCAGGCCAGGTCCGCCAGCCCTCCGCGTCGACCTGCACCTCGGTGCCCGGGCCGGGCACGTAGGCCAGCGCATCCGCAAGCTGGTAGGTCCCCGCGACCGCGACGGTTCCGACCCGCGCGAGCTGGTAGGTGCCGGGGGGAGCGCGGTGGGCGTCACCCGCCGCCGGGTCGATCCGTGCCGGCGCGCCGTCGCGGGCGCGCCCCTCGGTCCGGTCCAACAGCGGTGTGAGCCGCCGGTGTAGCCCGAGCACCCAGGTGGGGGTGGTCGCGCCCGCCCGTGGCACCAGCGTGAGCGGCACCGCCCCGTACCCGGTGATGCGTGCTTCGAACGCGGTCACCCAGCAGCGTGCGTCGTCCCGGTCGCCGGGTGGCAGGTCGTCCGGGCCACCGGCCGGATCGTCGGCGTCGAGCAGGGCAGCGAGGTCCAGGGCCCGCTCGGTCGTGTCCGTCACCCAGGTCGGCCCCACCGGCCGGCGGCCGGGATACCGCGCGGGATCGAAGCGGCGCATGGCGGGCAACCTCACCCACCCGCCGTGTCGGCGCTCGCATCATCGCCGCGCGCGCCGACATCGGTGAGCTCGCCGTGCTCCAGCAGGTGCCGGAAGGCGGGCTCGTCGGCCACCGGCACGCCGGCGGCACGCGCCTTGTCCAGCTTCGAGCCCGGGTCGGCACCGGCGACCACCACCGAGGTCCGGCCGGACACGCTGCCGGTGACCTTCGCCCCGCGGGCCTCGAGCGCCTCCTTCGCCTCCTCACGGGTGAAGCCCTCCAGGGTGCCGGTCACCACCACGGTCCAGCCCGCGAGCAGGTCCGCGTCCACCCCGGCCGGGGCGTCCACCACCTCGGCATCAGCGGTGACGCCGAGGTCGATCAGGTCGTCGATGAGCTCGGCGTTGCGCGGGGTGGTGAACCAGGCGTGTACCGCAGCGGCGATGACCGGCCCGATGCCGTCGATCGCCTCCAGGGTCTCCGGGTCGGCGTCGCGGATCGCCTGGAGGCTCGGCAGCGCCCGCACCAGCGTCTTCGCGTAGGTCGGGCCGAGGTGGCGGATGTTCAGCGCCACCAGCACGCGGTCGAGCGGTCGGGTGCGCCCGGCCTCGATCCCGGCGAGCAGGTTGTCGACCCGCTTGGTCCCCCACTTCTCCAGCGCGAGCAGCGCGTCGCGGTGCGCGTGGAGGCGGAACACGTCCGCCAGGTCGTGGACCAGCCCCTCGGCGAGCAGCAGGTCGACGGTCTGCTCCCCGAGCCCCTCGATGTCCAGCGCACCGCGGGAGGCGAGGTGGGCCAGGGACTCCCGCAGGCGGTTCGGGCAGTCGACGTTCTCGCAGAAGTGGTGCGCCTCACCCTCCGGGCGGACGAGCGGCTGCCCGCAGAAGGGGCAGTCGGTGGGCATGGACCACGGCTGGGCCGTGTCGGGCCGCTCGCTGAGCACCGGGCCGACCACCTCGGGGATGACGTCGCCGGCGCGGCGGACCAGCACGGTGTCGCCGGCCCGCACGTCCTTGGCGTGGACCTGGATCTCGTTGTGCAGGGTGGCGTAGGTGATGCGGGTGCCGGCGACCAGGACCGGCTCGAGCACCGCATAGGGGGTCGCCTTGCCGGTCCGGCCGACGTTGACCTCGATGGCCCGCAGGCGCGTCGCCTGCTCCACCGGCGGCATCTTGTAGGCGATGGCCCAGCGCGGCGCCCGGGCGGTGAAGCCGAGCTCCTCGCGGGTGGCGAGGTCGTCGACCTTGACCACCACGCCGTCGATCTCGTAGGTGACGTCGTGGCGGGCGTCGGTCCAGCGCTCCACGTAGGCCCAGACCGCGTCGAGGTCGTCGAGCACCTCGCTCTCCGCGGCCACGGGCAGGCCGGCCCCGGCGAGGGTGGCCATGGCGTCGCTGTGGCGGTCGAAGGCCACGCCGTCGATGGCACCGAGCCCGTGACACCACAGCGCCAGCGGTCGGGTCCGGGTCACCTCGGGATCCTTCTGGCGCAGCGCCCCGGAGGCGGCGTTCCGGGGGTTCATGAAGGCCGCCTCGCCCCGCTCGATGCGGTCGGCGTTCATGCGCTCGAAGGCGTCCAGCGGGTAGTAGACCTCACCGCGGACCTCGAGCAGGGCGGGTGGGTCGTCGAGGTCGAGCCGGTAGGGCACGCCCTCGATGGTCAGCACCTGGGCGGTGACCTCCTCACCGGTGGTGCCGTCACCGCGGGTCGCGGCCGTGGCGAGCACGCCGTCGCGGTAGACGAGGTCGATGGCGACCCCGTCGATCTTGAGCTCGCACACGTACGCGACCGGGGCGTCGGTGTTGCGCTGCACGCGGTCCGCCCAGGCCTCGAGCTCCTCCTTCGAGAAGGCGTTGTCGAGGCTGAGCATGGGCTGCGGGTGGGTCACCGGAGGGAAGGCGGTGTCCACCGGTGCGCCGACCTGCTGGGTCGGGGATGCCGGGGTGCGCAGGTGCGGGTGGGCCTCCTCGATGGCCTCCAGCGCGCGGAGCAGGGCGTCGAAGTCCGCGTCGGTGATGTCCGGGGCGCTGAGCACGTAGTAGCGGTAGCGCGCGCTGCGGACCTGGCGGGCCAGGTCGTCGTGGCGCCGGCGGGCCTCCGCCGGGTCCGTGGGCACGTCGGCCTCGGTCGCGGCAGGCGCATCGGTGGCGTCCGCGGCAGGCGCGTCCGTGGTGGCGGCAGGCACGTCGGTCGGCACGGCGTGGCGCTCCTCGGTGGGTCGATGCAGGCTAGTGAGGTCCGGTGACCGGCGTGCAGGGCGCTCGTCGCGCATCGTCCACACCCCGCGCACACCCCCTTGACCTCCCGTCGCATCGAACGTATGTTCGTCCCATGACCTTCCACCTCCTCGCACCTCGCGCCGTCCGGCGGCCCGCATCGCGGCCGCTGGCCCAGCGCATCGAGCGTTCGGAGCGCACCGGCCGCATCGCCCGGGAGCGTCCCGCGGTCTACGACGCAGCTGGTCACGGCTCCATGGCGACCGATGGTCCTGCGACCCGGCTGCGCGATGCGATCCGGACCGCGACGGCCGCCCTCGCCGAGGTCCGCGACCTGACCGTGACCGCCGAGCTCGGTGGCGGGGAGGTCGGCGGGCTGCTCGACCTCGTCACCGCGCTCGACCACGCCCAGGCAGCGGCGGCGCTGCTCGCCGAGCGCGTCGACCGCCACCAGCTCGCCGAGCGCCGGACCGGCCTGACGCTGGAGTCGCTGCTGGCCTGCCAGGCACCGCTGCCCGGGCCGGACCGCCGCCGGCTCCTGACCGGCGCCCGGCGCCTGCGGCAGCTGCCCCACCTGACCGACGCGGTACACCGGGGCCTCGTCCCGGGCAGCGCGCTGACCGCGATCACCTCCGAGGTCGCGCGCCTGGATGCCGGCACCCGTGACGACCTCGACGCGGCCTTCGCGGACCACGACCGGCTCGCGCGGCTCGGACCGGACGAGCTCGTGGACGCCACCCGGGACGCCGTCGACCGGCTCGCACCCGCGGTGCGGGACCGGGATCAGCTCCGCCCGATCGAGGACCGGTACCTCGCGCTGCAGCCGCGGCTCGACGGCAGCTTGACCGGCTACTTCGAGCTCGACCCGGAGTCCGGCGCGACCGTCCTCGAGGCCATCGAGTCCGCGGCGCCGCCGCCCTCAGCGGGACCGCGCGACGTGACCACCCATGCGCACGACACGGCGACCGACCAGCCGGTCGTCCCGGACAGCTGGGATCGTCGCTCCCGCGGCCGGCAACGGGCGGACGGCCTGGTCCGGCTCGCCGAGGACCACCTCGCGGGTGGCCACACCGGCCGGCCCCGGCGCGCACGACCTCGCCTGCTGGTTGTGACCGACGTCGCGACGCTGACCGGCCACGACGACCTCGCGGCCGCCTCGCAGCTTCTGTGGGCACAGGTCGGACGGGCACCCCGCCTGAGCCCGACGATGGTCCGGCGGCTCGCCTCCGACGCCGACCTGCAGCTCGTGCTGCACGACGATGGGGAGCTGCTCGGCATCACCGCGCCGACCGCGACCATCCCCGCGCCCGTCCGGGCTGCGGTGCTGGCACGCGATCGTGGCTGCCGGTTCCCGGGCTGCGCCGCACCGGTGCGCTACCTCGACCTCCACCACGTCGTCCCGCGCGAAGCCGACGGTCCGACGACCGTCGACAACCTGGTCGGGCTCTGTCGCCGGCATCACACCGCGGTGACGCAGGGGCGCTGGAAGCTGACGATGACCGCCGACGGGGTGGTCACGGTCCGACGCGGCCGGCGCGCGGCCACCAGCGACCCGCCGCACCGGCGTCAGCTCCGTACACCCGCCACGACCGGCAGCCCCGCGGGTCGCTCCGCGGCGACGACCCGGCCGCCACCGAGGCAGATCTCGTCGGACGCGTCGTAGACCACCGCCGCCTGCCCCAGCGCCAACCCGTAGACGGGCTCGTCCAGCTCCAGCCGCACCCTGACCCCACCGGTGTTGCCCTCACCGGTGGGGCCCGGCGTGCCGTGAGGATCCGGGGGGGCCGTCCGACCGGGTGCCATCCGACCGGGGACCGTGCGTCCGTGGGCTCGCACCTGGACGCGCACCGGTCCCGTCGGCACCGTCCCGAGCGTCCAGGTCGGATCCGCCACCTCGGCCCAGGTGCAGGCGAGCTCGTCCCGTGGCCCGACCCGGACCGTGCGGCTCGTCGCATCCACGTCCGTGACGAAGCGGCGCTCGTGGTGGTCGAGCCCGAGCCCGCGCCGCTGGCCCACGGTGAAGCGCCACACCCCGTCGTGCGACCCCAGCACCGCACCGTCGGCGTCCACGATCGGACCCGGTGCCGTCGGCAACCGTCCGGCGAGGTAGCCGGCGGTGTCGCCGTCGGGGATGAAGCAGACGTCGTAGCTGTCGGGTTTGCCCGCCACCCGCAGCCCGAGCTGCGACGCGCACGCGCGGATGTCCTCCTTCGTGTGCTCCCCGACGGGCAGCAGCGTCCGCGCAAGCTGGTCGGGCGTCGCCACGTAGAGCACGTAGGACTGCTCCTTGGCCCGGTCGACGGCCCGGTGCAACGCGACCCCCGGGCCCGGCTCGGTCACCGGTGCACCAGCCCGTCGGAGTCGGGCGTGATGCCCGGTCGCCAGCGCGTCGAAGCCCAGCGCGGTGGCGCGCTCCAACAGAGCCGCGTACTTGACCCGCTCGTTGCAGGTCACGCACGGGTTGGGCGTGACGCCGGCGGCGTAGGCGCTGGCGAAGGGGGCCTGCACCTCGCGCTCGAACGTCGCGCTCAGATCCCACACGTAGAAGGGGATCCCGAGCACCTGTGCCGCGCGGCGTGCGTCCTGGGCGTCGTCGAGGGTGCAGCAGCCATGACCCGGCACCTGCTCCTCGAGCGGCAGGTCCGCGAGCTTCAGGTGCACGCCGGTGACCTCGTGCCCCTGCTCGACGAGCAGCGCGGCCGCGACCGCGCTGTCCACGCCGCCCGACATCGCCACCAGCACCCGCGCCATCAGCGCGACCGTTCGGGGCGGTGCGCACCAGCGGACAGACCTGGAGCCTGCGCCGCCGCAGCGGACGCCGACGCGTGCGGACCGGCATCAGCCGCACGGCCCACCGGTGCCGGCCCGCGGCCCGACCCTGCCTGGAGCCTCGGGATCAGCTCGGTCAGCACCTCGATCGCGCCGTCGACCTCGGCCTCGGTGGTGGTCCAGCCGAGGCTGAGCCTGAGCGGCGTCCCGAGAAGTCCGCAGGCCTCGAGCACCGACGACGCCTTGGTCGCACCGGCCCCGCAGGCCGCCCCCGAGGAGGCCGCGAGCCCCGCGGCGTCCAGCCCGAGCGAGAGCGCCTCCGGCGCCACCCCGTCCAGCAGCAGGTGCACGTGGGAGGCCAGCCGCCACGCCGGATCCGCCGGCCCGGACCGCCGCACCCCGTCCAGCGCGGTCACCTCGGCTGCCAGGCGGTCGCTCCAGGCCCGCAGCCGGGCCCCCAGCGCGCCGCGGTCCGCCACCGCCGCGGTCAGCGCCGCGCCGCAGGCCGCGTCGAGCCCCACGGCGAAGGTGCCGGAGCGCACGCCACGGTCCTGGCCACCACCGTGCGCCAGCGGCACCACCGGCAGCCCACGTCGCAGCACCGCGACGCCGACGCCCTGCGGGCCGCCGACCTTGTGCGCGGACAGGGCGAGCGCATCGACCGCCCAGCCCGCCACGGAGACGTCCAGGGTCGCCACCGCCTGGACCGCGTCGGTGTGCAGCGGGACCCCGCGCGCCCGGAGCGCCGCCCCCAGGGCGGGCACGTCGTTGATGGCCCCGAGCTCGTTGTTGGCCGCCATCACGCTCACCAGCACCGTGTCCGGCCGCACGGCCGCCAGCACCTGCTCCACCTCGACGCGCCCGTCCGGGCGTGGCGGCACGACGGTCAGCCGCACGTCGCCACGCGCAGCCAGCCAGCGTGCGGGGTCCAGCACCGCCGGGTGCTCGACCGCGGTGGTGACCAGGTGCGGCACCCCGCGCCCGCGCTCCCGTGCAGCCCAGGCCACGCCCTTGATCGCGAGGTTGTCGGCCTCGGTCCCGCCGGAGGTGAACACCACCTCGTGGGGCGAGCAGCCCAGCGCGGTCGCCACCGCCTCCCGGGCCTCCTCGACCACAGCCCGTGCGGCCTGTCCCGCCAGGTGCGTGGAGGAGGCGTTCGCCGAGCCGAGCCAGGCGTCGAGGGCCGCGCGCGCCTCGGGGCGCGGCGGGGTGGTGGCGGCATGGTCGAGGTACAGGGTCACGGTGCGCGCGACGGTAGCGTCGAGGGTCCCCGACCGGAGGTCGCCCGCGTGACCGGCTCCCACCTACCCGACGAGGCCCCGTTCCCGCCCATCCCGGTGCAGGTCGACCCGCTCAACCTCGATGTCGGCGAGTCCCTCGGCCACCGCCTCCGGCTCCTCAGCCTGGAACGGTTCGAGGGCTGGGCGGACCTCAGGTTCGTGCGGTTCGACACCGGCAGCGGACAGCGACTGTCACGCCGGGTGCCGCCACCGGAGTCCTGGCGCGTGCACTGCGACCGCGCCGAGGTCCGGGTCCACGACGCGGTGGGACGCGGCGACCGGTGGTTCTCCAACGGCGAGGTCCGGCTCGTCCCCGCACCTCCGGCCGGCAGCACGCTGACCGTCGAGGTGGTGCTGGCCGACGGGGCGCCGGCGCTGGTGGCCGAGGTGGTCCTGCCCGCCTGACGCCCCACCGCGACGTGGTCGACGTCCCCGAGCGAGGAGCGCACCGATGCCCACCCCCGCCACCGACCGGTTCCTGGAGCGCGCGGCCGCCCTCGGGGTCGAGGTCCAGCCACGGCGCTTCCCCGACGGCACCCGCACCGCCGCGGACGCGGCGGCCGCGGTGGGGTGCGACGTGGCGCAGATCGTGAAGTCGCTCGTGTTCGTCGCCGACGGACGGCCGGTGCTCGTCCTGACCTCCGGCGCGAACCGGGTCGATGAGGCCAAGCTCGCCGCCGCGATCGGTGCCACCGAGGTGCGTAAGGCGACCGCGGACGAGGTCCGCGCCGCCACCGGCTACGCGATCGGCGGCACACCGCCCTTCGGGCACGACACGCCGCTCGAGGTGCTGTGCGACGCCCACCTGCTCGACCACGAGGTGGTCTGGGCTGCGGCCGGAACCCCGATGGACGTGTTCGACCTCACCCCCGCCACGCTGCTGCGGGCGAGCGGCGCGGTGCGCGCGGACGTCGCCGTGTGACCGAGCAGGTGGCCGCCCCGGGGCGGCCGCCGCGCCACGCACCGTCCGTTCGGGCGGCGACGGGCCTTGCGCACCGCGCCTCGATGGCCCACGTTGGAGGACCACCCGATCCATCGGAGGCGCGAGATGAGCAACCACGACAAGTTCGAGGGCAAGGCCAAGGAGGTCGCGGGCAAGGTGACCGGCGACGACGAGCTCGAGGCCGAGGGGTCGACCCAGCACGCCAAGGGCAAGGTCGAGGAGAAGGTCGACGAGCTCAAGGACACCGCCAAGGGGGCCTTCGAGGCCGCCAAGGACACGGTCTCCGGCGACAAGGACTGACCGGACCACCCACGGCTTCGCGGATCACCGGCCGGCCCGGGCGACCCGCCCGGCACCATCGGCCAAGCCAGCGACGGAGCCCCGACCGCTCGGTCGGGGCTCCGTCGTGTCAGCGTGTGTGGGCCCGAAGGCCGTTCCCTGGCCTGCGGCGCGCGCTCACTTCCTCGCTTCGAGCTCCTCGATCAGCTTCGGGACGACCTTGTAGAGATCGCCGACGACGCCGAAGTCCGCGATCTGGAAGATCGGCGCCTCGGCGTCCTTGTTGATCGCGACCACGTTCTGGGACGTCTGCATGCCGGCCCGGTGCTGGATCGCGCCGGAGATACCGGAGCCGAGGTAGAGCGTGGGGGAGATGGTCCGACCGGTCTGACCGATCTGGTAGCGGTGCGGGTACCAGCCCGCGTCCGTGGCGGCACGTGACGCACCGACCCCGGCGCCCATCAGGTCGGCCAGCTGCTCCATGAGCTGGAAGCCGTCCTCGTTGCCGAGCCCCCGACCACCGGCCACGACGACCGCAGCCTCACCGATGTCCGGACGGTCCGCGCCGGCGACCTTCTCGACCGAGACGACCTTGGCCTCGGTGGCCTCCTCGCTCAACTCCATGTCGAGGGCGACCACCTCCGGTGCGCCGCCGTCACCGGCGACCGCGGGGAACGCGTTCGCGGCGACCCCGAGGAAGGACAGCTTGCCCTCCGCGACGGTGGAACGGGTGATGACGTCGCCGCCGAAGACCTCCTTGGTGGCGACCCAGCGGCCGTCCTCGCCCAGCTCGATCCCGGACACGTCCGTGATCACGCCGGCGTCCATCCGGATCGCCAGGCGGGACGCGACGTCCTTGACGTGGTTCGAGGACGCGAACAGCAGCGTGTCCGCCTCGGTCATGTCGATGACGTACTCCAGCGCCTCGACCTGCGGCAGCGTCACGTAGGCGTGGGCGTCCGGGGAGTCCCAGTGGTACAGCTTGCCGGCGCCGTGGCTGCCCAGCGTGGCCGCCGCGTCGGCGGCGCCGGGGCCGAGCCAGACCGCGGCGACGGTGTCACCGGTGATCTCGGCCAGCTCGCGGGCCTTGGTCAGCATCTGCAGGGACACCTTCCGGGGCCCGGCGTCGCTGTGGTCGATGAGGACCAGCATCTCGCTCATGGTTGTGCCTCCGTCGGGGCGTCTCAGACGAACTTCTTGGTGACCAGCCAGTCGGCCAGCTGCGCGGCTGCGGCGCCGGACCCGTCGTCCTCGACGATGGTCCCGGCCTCCTTCGGTGGGCGCGGCTCGAACTCGTACATCGTGGCCGACGCGGCACCGGCGCCGACCTCCTCGGGCGTGACCCCGAGGTCGGCGAGCGACT
Organism: Nitriliruptoraceae bacterium; assembly: GCA_047921175.1. Classification (GTDB taxonomy): domain Bacteria; phylum Actinomycetota; class Nitriliruptoria; order Nitriliruptorales; family Nitriliruptoraceae; genus T1Sed10-7. The sequence continues at coordinate 48,520 of JBLRWQ010000006.1, forward strand.
TGACCGTCAGCGGCTTGGACTTGGCCGCCATGATCCCCTTGAAGGAGGGGTAGCGGGGGTCGTTGATGGCCTCGACGACGCTGATGACCGCCGGGAGCTTGGCCGCGACGACGTCCCAGCCTTCCTCGTGCTCGCGGTGGACGGTGACGTCCTCGCCGTCGATCTCGAGGTGGCGGGCGTAGGTCAGCGACGGGACCCCGAGCAGCTCCGCGACCGCGGCCGGCACCAGGCAGGTACGCGCATCGGTGGACTGGTTGCCGAAGATGACCAGGTCCCACTCCTCGGCCTCGAGCGCCGCGGCGATGATCCGGGCCGTGCCCAACGCATCCGAGCCCGCGATGGCGTCATCGGTGATCTGGATGGCGGCATCGAGCCCGTAGGACAGCGCCTTGCGGACCGTGGACTGCGCCGACTCCGGGCCGACCAGCAGCACGGTCACCTCGGCGCCGAGCTTCTCCTTCAGCCGCACGGCCTCCTCGATCGAGAACTCGTTGACCGGGCAGAGCACGGACTCGCCCGCGTCACGGTCGACGGTGAGGCTGCCCGGGTCGATCACCTTCTCGCCCGCGGTGTCGGGCGTCCGCTTGACGGGGACGATCACCTTCATGAGGTTCTCCCTTGGCGTTGGGGTCGATGCCGACGGTTCCCACCGGCTCCCTGCCGAACATGGAAGTGGAGTGCACGCTCAAAATCAAAATCCTGGCCTACGCTGCGCGGCGTGTCCGCGCATCCCACGCCGCTGCCGGACGAGGCGCCCCGCGACCTCGTCCTGACCGGTGAGCGCACGCTGCCCGGGATCGCCGACGAGCGCTACTGGTTCCTCCGGCACGTGGTCGCCTACCGCCTCGCACAGGCCCGCATCCGGGCGACGCACGCCGAGCGCGACGCCGCACACGCCGGGCCCGACGCCGCACACGCCGGGCGCGACGCCCCCCGGACCGAGCACGGTCCCGCCCGATCGGCTGGGCCGACCACCTCGCTCGACCCCGCGCCGCTGCTGGCGCTGGACGCGGGCTGCGGAGAGGGGTACGGCCTCGCGCTGCTGCGCGATGCGGGCGCCGACCGGGTGCTCGGCGTCGACCTCGACGCCGCCACGGTGGCGCACGCCCGGCAGCGCTACGGCGGGCCCGGGACGGGTATCGAGGTGGTGGTCGCGGAGCTGCGCGAGATCCCGCTGCCCGACGACGCCGCGGACGTGACGGTGTCGTTCCAGGTGATCGAGCACCTGCACGACATCCCCGGCTACCTCGTGGAACTGCAGCGGGTCACCGCCGCCGGTGGGGAGGTCCTGCTCGCGACCCCGAACCGGCTCACGTTCACGCCCGACGCCGACACCCCCGTCAACCCCTTCCACACGGTCGAGTTCACCGCCGCGGAGCTGACCCGGCTGCTGACCCGCGCCGGGTTCGAGGTCGCCGAGGTGCTCGGGCTGCACCACGCCGGCGCGCTGGCGGCCGCGGAGCGCGAGCACGGGGTCGTGCTGCCCCGCCTGCTCGGCGCGGCACCGCCCGAGGACTGGCCGGTGTGGGCACGCACCCTGGCGCACCGCACCGGGGAGGACGACTTCACCTGGCGGAGCGACCACCTCGACGCCAGCCTCGACCTGCTGGTGCGCTGCCGGGTCCGACCGTGAGCGCTCCACCCGGTGAGCTCGCGCTGGTCCTGCACACCCACCTGCCGGAGGTCCGCCACCACGGGGTCTGGCCGGTCGGCGAGGAGTGGTTGTTCGAGGCGTGGGGGACCTCGTGGCTGCCGGTGACCGCGGTGCTGGAGCGGCTGGCTGCCGCCGGGCACCGTGACGTGCTGACGCTCGGGGTCACCCCGGCCGTCGCCCACCAGGTCGCGGACCCTCGCGCCGCACAGGACCTCGGCACCTGGCTCGGCGGGCAGATGTGGCGGGCCGAGGAGCAGCGCTGGCACCTGCACCTGCCCGCCGAGGTCCGGGACCTGGCGGGGTTCCACTGGAAGCGGTTCCAGGACCTGCTGGCCCTCCACGAGGACGTCGAGGGTCGAGGCGGGCTGCTGGCGGTGTGGCGCCAGCTCGCGGACGACGGGGTGATCGAGCTGCTGGGCGGTCCGGCCACGCACCCCTACCTGCCCCTGGTCGCCGATCCCGCGCTGCTCGACGCGCAGTTGGCCGCCGGGCTCGACCACCACGCGCGCTGGGCGGGCCGGCGGCCCACCGGGCTGTGGCCGCCGGAGCTCGGCTACCGGCCCCGCGGCCGCGTGGCCGACCCCACGGCGGCGCCACGACGGGTCGATGCCCACGGCACCCCCACCCTGCGGCGCACCGGCCCCGTCCTCCCGGGGCTCGAGGAGGTGTACGCCGCACACGGCATCGACCACGTGCTGGTGGATGCCGCGACGCTGGTGCGCGCGGTCGGTGGACCGGAGCGGGACTGGACCGCCCGGCCGGCGGTCCCGGACCCGACCGCCGACCACCCGGACGAGGTGGTGCACGACGCGGCGCTGATCGGCGACAGCGGCGTCGCGGTGCTGGCCCGCGACCTGTCGGTCGCCTACCACGTCTGGTCGCCGAGCGGTGGCTACCCGGGCAACGTCTGGTACCGGGACTACTTCGCCCGGGGCACCTTCGGCACCCACCCGTCCTGGCGGGTGACCGACCACGCGCTGCGGCCCGACCAGAAGGCCATCTACGAGCCCGAGCCCGCCGCCGCGCAGGTCGCGCAGGACGCCGAGCACCTCCACGGGGTGCTCCGCGAGGTCCTGGACCCCCGGCCGGGCAAGGTCGTGGTGGCCGCCTACGACACGGAGCTGTTCGGGCACTGGTGGTTCGAGGGGATCGCCTTCCTCGAGGCGCTGCTGACCCGGGTGCTGGCGGACCCGCGGCTGACCACCACGACCCTGGCCAGCCGCATCGAACGCCACCCGCCGACCCGGCGGCTCGACCTGCCGGAGTCCTCGTGGGGCTACGCCAAGGGCCACGCCAGCTGGGTGACCGAGCAGACCCGCCCGATGTGGCGCCAGCTGCGCGAGGCGGAGGATCACGCCCGCCGTGCGCTCGCCGGGGGCAGGGGTACCCCCCGCCAGCGGGCCCAGATCGCCCGGGAGCTGGCACAGCTGCAAGCCTCGGACTGGCCGTTCATGGCCACCCGGGGGGCCAGCCCCGAGTACGCCCGTGACCGCATCGCCCACCACGCGGACGCCCTGCACCGACTGTGCCAGGTGGTCGTCGACGGCAGAGGCGACGACGACCACCTGGCGGAGCGCGAGGCCCGGGTGCTCGCCCCGATCGAGGTCGGCCCGTTCCTCGCCGCCCTGGACCCGTCCGGCGAGGACGGGCCCGGCGACCTCACACGTCCCGCACCCGCATGAGGGTGATCGCGGCGGCAGCGGCCACCGCGCAGTAGCCGAGGAACACCACCAACCCCATGGTCGGGTCGAGTGGCTGCATCGCTCCTTCGGGGAGGTTGGCGAGCATCTCGTCGGGGGTGAACATCGCGTTGAGCGCCTGGAGCGGCAGCCAGCGGCCGAAGGACGGCACGAACTGGACGAACAGGGTCTCGACGACGAAGACGTAGATCAGGGTCAGCGCGACGGCGACGACCTGGCTGCGCAGCAGCGCCCCGATCGCCACACCGAACACGGCCATGAGCACGAGCCCGACCGGACCCTGCCACAGCGACCGGGTGACGGCCTCACCGAGCTCGAGCTCCTTGCCGGAGACGAGCAGCAACAGGCCGACCGGGACCAGCCCGACGAGGAAGAACACGAGCCCGTAGCCCGCACCGACGACCATCTTGGTCACGACGACCCGGGTCCGGCTGGGGGTGAGCTGCAGGGTCCGACCGATCGTCTCGTGGCGGAACTCGGTGGTGACCGACAGCAGCCCGACGATGAGCGCGATCACACTCATGGCGCCGATCTGGTCGATGGCGTCCGCGACCTGCCCGTCGGTGCCGAGGAACTCCCCGGAGAACTCCGACTCGAACAGCAGGAAGCCGGTGCCAGCCGTGATCAGCGCCAGGCCGACCGCGGTGATGATGACGGTGGTCCACACGGTGGTGAGCTTGCGGGTCTCCGCGAGAAGCAGTGACATCAGCCGATCCCTCCCCCGGCGGTGAGCTCCAGGAAGACGTCCTCGAGCTCGGCCACCGCCGGTCGGAGCTCGATGAGGGCGATGCCGGCGGTGAGCGCGAGCTGGCCGACCTGTTCGGCCGTGGCGCCGGTGACGAGCAGGCCGGTCGCGGCCGGCTCCACCTCGGCACCCGACTCGCACAGCCGCGCGGTGAGGGTGGCGTCGTCGACGGAGCGGACCACGGACCCGCCCGCGGCGGCGCCGGTCAGCTCATCCACGGTCGCGTTGGCGACCAACCGGCCACGACGGATCACCATGACCTCGTCCGCGAGCCGGGAGATCTCCCCGAGCAGGTGGGAGGAGACCAGGATCGTGCGCCCCTGCCCGGCGAGATGGCGCAGCAGCTGCCGGACCCAGGTGATGCCCTCCGGGTCGAGGCCGTTGGCCGGCTCGTCCAGCAGCAGCACCTGCGGGTCACCGAGCAGCGCCTGGGCGAGCCCGAGGCGCTGACGCATCCCGAGGCTGAACTGCCCGACCCGTTTGGTGGCCGCCTCCTCCAGCCCGACGAGGTGGAGCACCTCGTCGCAGCGCTCGCGGGGCAGCCCCGCGGTCGCGGCGGAGATGCGCAGCTCCTCGATGGCCTTGCGGCCCGGGTGGTAACCGACGCCGTCGACGATGGTGCCGACGGTGCGGGCCGGGTCGTCGAGGTCGTGGAAGGGCACGCCGCCGAAGGTGGCGCTCCCGGAGGTCGGGGTGGTCAGCCCGATCATCATGCGCATGGTCGTGGACTTCCCGGCGCCGTTGGGGCCCAGGAAGCCGACGACCCGGCCGGGTGGCAGGGCGAAGCTGACGTCGTCGACGGCGAGCTGCTCACCGAAGCGCTTGGTCAGCCCGTCCACGACCACCTCGGGTCGTGGTGGGGAGGTGGTGGTCACGTGCGACTCCTTGTGTCGTCGAGAAGGACGCTACGCACGACCGTCCACCGGGCCATCCGCCGGCAGGAGGAACCTCGGCCCCATCCCGAGGTGGAGGTGTGCCGACGCGTGACGGGTCAGCGGCGCGTCGAGGTGCGCCGGGCGCGCCGGACCTCCAGGAGCCGGCCGAGCACCCCGACGACCGGCAGCAGCACCGCGCCGACCACCAGCGAGGCGGCCAGGTCCCAGCCGCGGACCAACGCCGCCCCGGCACCGACCAGGACCCCGAACGGCACGAGCGCGAGCAGGGCCTGGCGGGAGCGTCCCGTCCGGTCCAGGTGGCGCTGGGTCACCGTGGCACCCGCGGCACCGAGCAGCACCAGCGCCAGCCCCACCGCCAGCGCCAGCGGTGCACCGGGATCCCACACCTGACGACCTCCCCCTGGAGCGGCCCGCAGCGTACGCCGACACGACCGGCGTAGCCTGACGTCGCCTGCCTTCCCCCGTCGAGGCCCACGTGGACGCGCTCACCGACCTGCTCGCCGGGGCTCCCCTCGTGGCCCTCTTCCTCGTGCTCGCTGCGGGCACCCTGCTCGGCGCCGTCCGCGTCGCGGGGGTCAGCGTCGGCCCCGCCGGTGCGCTGTTCGCGGGACTCGCGCTGTCGGCGCTGTTGCCGGGGATCGCCGGCGCGGTCCCGGCCCTGCTCGGCACGCTCGGGCTGACGCTGTTCGCCTACACGATCGGCCTGGCGGGCGGGCCGTCGTTCTTCGCGGGACTGAAGCGCAACGCCCGGCTGATCGCCGCCGCGGTCGCGGTCCTGGCCGGGGTGGCGGCGCTGGCAGGTGGGCTCGGACGGCTGCTCGGGCTCAGCTCGGCCGACACGGCGGGGGTGTTCGCCGGCGCCACCACCAACACCCCGGCGCTGGCCGCGGCCGTGGAGGCCTCCGGCAGCAACGACGCGGTGGTCGGTTACGCGATCGCCTACCCCTACGGCGTCGTCGGACTCCTGCTGGCGGTGGTCGCGGCCCAGGCCTGGAGCCGGGCCCGCCCGACCGCCGAGGACCGGGAACCGGCCCAGCCGGCCGCGTACCGGACCCTGCAGGTGGAGGCCGACGACCTGCCGAGCCTGGCGGAGCTGGCCGACTTCAACGGGGCACAGCTGGTCTTCACGCGCCTGTGCCGCAACGGTCGGGAGTGGACCCCGGACGGCCACGACCGCCCGGAGCCTGCCGACCTGCTCACGGTCGTGGGCCCCGCTCCGGTCCTGGAGCCGTTCACCCAGCGGGTCGGACGTGAGGCTGACGACGACCTGCCACTGGACCGCCACCAGGTCGACTTCCAGCGGGTCGTGCTGTCCAACAGCCGCTACGCCGGCACGACCATCGCCGGGCTGGACCTGGACCGGTTCGACGCCGTGGCGGGGTTCGTGCGCCGCGGCGACGTCGACCTGGTCGCCCGCCCCGACCTGACCGTGGAGCTCGGCGACCGCATCCGGGTGGTCGCGCCACGCGACCGGCTCCACGAGGTCGTCCGGGAGCTCGGCGGTTCCGAGCGGGCGGCGGTGGTCGCCGACCCGGTCGGGTTCTCCGTCGGGCTGCTGCTCGGGCTCGCGGTCGGGCTCATCCCGATCCCGCTGCCGGGGACGACGCTCACCCTGGGCACCGCCGCCGGCCCGCTGCTGGTCGGGCTCGTGCTCGGGCGCCTCGGACGGACCGGCCCGGTCGCCTGGCAGCTGCCCTACGCGACCAACCAGGCGCTGCGGCAGCTCGGGGCGCTGCTGTTCCTCGGGGTGGTCGGGCTCGGTGCCGGCCCCGACCTCCTCGAGGCGCTGACCTCCGGGCGCGGGCTGCGGCTGCTGCTGCTCGGGGTCGTGCTGACCACGGGCATGGCGGCGACCGTCGTCGTGGTGGCCCGGGGCATGCAGCTGGGCGGGCCGCGCACGGCCGGGGCGCTGGCGGGGGTCCAGGGCCAGCCGGCGATCCTGGCCTTCGCCACCGAGCGCACCGACGCCGACGACCGCGTCAACCTCGCCTACGCGCTGCTGTTCCCCCCGACCTTCGTGGTCAAGATCCTGGCGGCCCAGCTGCTCGCCAGCTGGTGACCGCGCGGCGTGCCACACCGTCCCGCGGACACGGCACCCTGGTAGCCCCCGACGCCGTGAGGTCCCCCGCCGTGCGAGCGCGCCCCCGCCGACCAGGCCGCCCGTCAGCCGTGCCACGGCGCCGGCCGGCCACCGCCGTGGCTACCGCCATCGGGGCGCTCGCGCTCCTGCTCGGCGCGTGCGGCCCGGACGGGGACCCGGCCCTGACCGTGTCCGACGCGCAGGCCGCCGTGCCGCTGGCCGGCTCCTCCCAGGTCGTGCTGGAGATCACCAACACCGGCGACGGTGACGACCGGCTGGTGGGCGTCGACACCGACGCAGCGCTCGGCATCGAGCTGCACGAGACCCGCATCGAGGACGGCTTCGCCACCATGGTCGACCTCGACGACGTCCCCCTGCCCGCCGGGGAGACGGTCCGCTTCCGTCCCGGCGGCCTGCACCTGATGATGCTCGGACCGCAGGATGAGGTGGTGCTCGGGGCCCGGTTCCCGATCACGCTCCGCTTCGACCGGTCCGCGCCGATCACGGTGACCGCCGAGGTCCGGAACCTGCTCGACCTCGCCGAGGACAGCTTCGACGCTGACGCAGGAGGCGCGTGATGCCCGCCCGCATCCCCACCCCCACGAGCCTCGCGCTGCTGGTCGTGCTCGGCCTGCTGGCGGTGGCCTGCGGGCCGGCGAGCGCGACCGCGATCGCCGCCCAGGGGCTGGAGCCCGGCCCCGACGGGTGGCGTGGCATCCCGCTGGAGCGGGAGCGCACGATGCCCGAGGCCGTGCTCAACGACACCGACGGCGACGAGGTGGCGCTGCACGAGGCCTTCCGTGGCACCCCGACGCTGCTGTTCTTCGGCTACACGAGCTGCCCGGACATCTGCCCGATCCACCTCGCCGCCATCGCCTCGGCCATGGACACCGCCCGGGTCTCCTTCGACGACCTCGACGTGGTGTTCGTCTCCGTCGACCCCGACCGGGACACCCCGGCACGCATCGACGACTACCTGGCGAACTTCTCGCCCCGGATCGTCGGCCTCCACGCGGACGTCGAGGTGGTGGTCGACGCGCTGGCCCAGCTCGACCTGCCCGGACCGGTGGTCGAGGGGCCCGACCCCCGGGGCGAGGGCGACCTGATCGGCCACCCGGCCCAGGTGATCGGCTTCAACGCCGACGGCGAGGCGCTGCGGGTGTGGCCCTTCGGTGCGCGCCGGTCCGACTGGATCGCGGACCTGCCGCGGATCGTCGAGGAGTGGTCGTGACCGTCGCCTGGTGGTGCTCCTCGACACCCGGGCAGATCTGGACCTGGCGCTACACCCCGTTCCTCGGCGTGTGGGTGGTCGCCGCCACGTTCGTGGGTGGCTACGTGCTGGCGCACCGCCGGGCCGGCCGCGACCTCGATGCGGGGAAGCTGCGCCGCTGGGTGCTCGGCGTCCTCGCCCTGGTGGTCGTGTCCGAGTGGCCGATCGGACAGCTCGGGGTGGGCTACTTCGCCTCGATCGGGATCGCCCGCTACATCGTCTACACCTTCGTGGCCGCCCCGCTGCTGCTGTCCGGGCTACCCGACTGGCTGGTGGAGCGCTGGTTCCCCGCCGGCTCGCGCCGTCGGCGCACCCTGGCGGCGGTCACCGCCTGGCCGATCGCGCTGCTGCTGTTCAACGCGGTGCTGTTCGGGACCCACCTGCCGATCGTGGTCGACACCCTCAAGGTCACCCAGCTCGGCAGCTTCGCCGTCGACATCGCGCACCTGAGCGCGGCGTTGATCTGGTGGTGGCCGGCGATGCGACGGGTCCCCGCCGACAACGCCATCGAGGAGCCGCTGCGCGCCTTCTACCTGTTCGCCTCCTCGGTGCTGATGTTCGTGCCGGCGGCGTTCCTGACCTTCTCGCCGCTGCCGTTGTACGGGCTCTACGAGCTGGCCCCCCCGCTGTGGCTCGGGTTCGACCCGACGCTCGACCAGCAGACCGCCGGGATCATCATGAACATCGGCGGCGGGCTGGTGCTGTGGGCCATCATCGCCACGCTGTTCCTGCGCTGGGCGGCGGAGAAGCAGGAGGAGGACACCGCCGCCCGACGGACCCGGGACGCGGCGACGATCGAGCGGATCCGTGCGCTCGAGGCCGCCGAGGACGAACCCACCTCGACCCCCTAGGCTCACCACCGCTGCGCCGGCCAACCGCCCACGCACCGCCAGGAGCGACCCTATGCACGCCGATCCCTCCGGCATCACCAACGACCGCGCCCGGGTCACCGCCATCGAGGACGGCAAGGTGGTCCTGGCCACCGGCCCCAGCCAGATGCCGGTGCGGCTGCCGGTGGAGGACGTGCCTGAGGGGACCGGGGTCGGGACCTGGCTGGTGCTGGACCTGCAGCTCACACCGCCGCTCGTGCTCGGCATCGACGAGGCGCTGACAGCGGAGCGTCGGGACGGCTGACGGCGGCGCGACCGGCACGCGGCCACCGAACGGGTTGGCGCGCGATCAGCCCTCGAGCGGGTCGCCGGGGATCGGCCGACCGAACCGGATCAAGGCTGCCGCCTCCTCCGGGTCCATGCCGGCCGGCAGGCGGGAGCGCACCACCCGTGCGGGGATGCCGACCGCGATCCCGAAGGGCTCGATGTCGCGGTTGACCAGCCCGTGGCTCGCGATCACCGCGCCCTGGCCGATGTCGACCCCGCGCAGGACGCTGGCCTTCTCCCCGATCCACACGTCCCCGCCGATCCGCGTCGGCGAGGCGACGATGCCCTGGTCCTTGACGGGCACGTCGAGCCGGTCGGTGCGGTGGTCGAAGTCGCAGACGTAGATCCAGTCCGCCAGGATCGCCGCGTCCCCCACCTCGATGTCGAGGTAGCTGTTCACCACGTTGTCGCGGCCGAGCACGACCTTGGCGCCGAGCGTCAGCTGCCCCTCGTGGGAACGCAGCTTGTTGTCGTTGCCGATCCAGCACCACGGCCCGATCACGAGCCGGCCGTGGCCCGGTCGGGCGCGGAGCTCGACCCGCTTGCCGGTGAAGAGCATCCCCTGGAACTCGATGTTGTTGCGGCTCGCCGCCGCACGGGCGCGGTGCCAGGCCGCCCGGCGGTACAGCAGCAGGTACTGCGGGGTGACCATGCGCCGCTCGACCGCGACGCGGACCGCCTCGCGCCAGCCCCAGCGCGGGTAGCGGGTCCTGAGCGGTGGCCGGCGCACGTGGGCCGGCACGCCCGAACCCGCGAGCAGGTCATCGCCCAGCCGGCTGGCACGTGCCGTCGCCTCGCGGGCCACCTCCGCCCGGATCGCGGTCTCGACCGCGGCAGCGTGGGTACTGCGGGCGGCGTCCTCGACGGCCGCGGGGTCGTCGACGTCCGGGGCCGGATCGGTCTCGGTCACCGCGTGTAGGGCTTCCGGGCGTAGAGGATCAGGTTGTAGAACAGCTCCCGCGGCACGAACCGGGCCAGGACCTCGTCGTCGAACCGGTGCAGCCACAGGTAGGAGTGGAAGGCCGCGAAGGCCCAGCGCGGTCCGAGCAGGCCCGGGCGCACCGCACCCTCGATCGTGCGCACCGACCAGCCGACCCAGTTCGCGGTCAGCTCCTCGGTGACCACCGTGACCTCACGCAGACCGACCAGGCGGGCGGTCTTCTCCACGTCCGCCGGTCGGAAGGTGTGCAGGTCCACCTCGTGTTCGAGGCGGGCGAGCACCTCGTCGGTGGCGGTCCCCCCGGACTCGGTGATGGACGGCTTGCGCAGCCCCTTGAGGCCGGGCACGGCGGTGACGGCCCGGAAGGTCCGCCAGGTGGCGTTCTTCACCACCCAGGACAGCTTGTCACCGAGCTCGGTCGGCTCGCCGGCCAGGACCAGCGTGCCACCGGGCTTGAGGACGCGGGCCATCTCGGCGATCGCGGTCCCCGGCACGGGCAGGTGGTGGATGAAGGCGTGCCCGATGACCAGGTCGAAGCTCTCGTCCTCGTACGGCAGCGCCTCCGCGTCGCCCTGGCGGGTCGTGATGTCGAGGCCGTGCTCGAGGCCGTTGCGGCGGCAGACGTCCAGCATGCCGTCGGACAGGTCGGTGGCGTGCAGCTCGGCGCCATCGAGACAGCCGCCCAGCGCCAGGTTGATCAGGAAGAACCCGGTGCCCGCCCCGACCTCGAGGACGCGCCCGAAGCCAGCGCCGTCCGGCACGACCTTGCGGAACCGGTCGCGGGCGTAGTCGATGCAGCGCTCGTCGTAGGAGATCGAGAACTTCTCCTCGTAGGTGCGCGACTCCCAATCGTGGTAGACGCGCTGCTTGGCCTTGATGTCCAGGCGGTGCACGTCAGGGGGGATCTGCTCGGCGCTCACGCTCGCTCCTAACGGCCCTGGAAGGTGGCCTGGCCCGGCCCGTGCTCGAGGAAGCTCGCGATGCCGGTGCGCGCGTCCTCGGTGGCGAAGGCGGCGGCGAACAGCTCGGACTCGAGCCGGAGCCCCTGGTCGAGCGGCTGCTCCGTGCCGTCCTCGATGGCGCGCTTGGCCAGCGCCAGCGATGCGGGGCCGGCGGCGAAGCGGGCAGCGAAGGACCTGGCGCCGTCCAGCAGGTCGTCGGCGGGCAGGACCTTGTCGACCAGCCCGATGCGCTCCGCCTCGACCATGTCCACCATCCGCCCGGACCAGATCAGCTCCTTGGCGCGGGCCAGACCGATCAGGCGCGGGAGGCGCTGGGTACCTCCGGCGCCGGGGAGCAGGCCGAGCAGGACCTCCGGCAGGCCCAGCTTCGCGTTGTCCGCGGCGACCCGGAAGTCGCAGGCCAGCGCCAGCTCGCAGCCCCCACCGAGGGCGTAGCCGTGGACCGCGGCGACGGTCGCCATCGGCGCTCGGGCCAACCGATCGAGGGCGCCCTGGAGGACCGCGCCGTAGCGGCGGGCGGCGGCCGGATCGAGGTCCGGGAACTCGGTGATGTCGGCGCCGGCGGCGAAGACCTTCGGTCCACCCCAGACCACCAGCGCACGCACCCGGTCGTCGGCGATGGCCTCGGCGACGGCGGCATCGAGCTCCTCCCACAGCTGGCGCGACAGCGCGTTCATGGGCGGGCGGTCGATGCGGAGCACGGCGACGCGGGTGTCGGCGTCGACCTCGAGGGTCACGAACTCGGCCACGGCACGTCCTCCCCGGGGGCCGGTCGGCACCCCACCCGGCCGGCGAGCGTAGCGCTGCACCTCGGTGACTAGCCTCGGTGGTGGACCCGGAGCCGAGGCCGGGGACCGGCAGGAGCACCCGTGTGGCCATGGTGGGCGGTGCTGGTGGCGGTGCTGCCGATCGCCCTGCTCACGGTCCTGGTGCTGCGGTCACGCCCGCTGACGGGCTCGGCGTGGCTCAGTGCAGCGGTCGCGTTCGCGCTCGGGTGGGCGGTGTTCGGGTTGGTACCCGCCGCGCTCGGCATCGCGCTGGTGCGGGGGCTGTGGACCGGCGCCTGGATCCTGCTCATCGTGCTACCGGCACTGCTGCTGTTCGAGGTGCTGGACCGCTCCGGGGCGCTCGATCGGGTCGCGGACGCCGCCGACGTGCTCGCCCCGACCGACGGCCGACAGCTGCTGCTGCTCGCGTTCGTGCTGCCCTCGTTCCTGCAGGGTGCCGCCGGCTTCGGCGCGCCCATCGCGATGTCGGCGCCGCTCCTCGTGCGTCGCGGGATGTCCCCCGTGGCTGCGGTGGCCGCCTGCCTCATCGGCTACCAGTGGTCGGTCACCTTCGGGTCGATGGGCTCCAGCTACTTCATGGCCGAGGCCACGGCCCGGCTCACGCCGGAGCAGGCGAGCTCCTTCGCGCTCCGCGCCTCGCTGCTGCTCGGCGCCACGGCCGTGGTCTCCGGGCTGCTCGTGCTCCGTCGCGGCCGCCGCAGCCCCGGTGATGCGTGGCGGGCGCTGGCCCTGGGTGCGGTCATGGGCACGACGCTCGTCGCCGTGGTGGCCACCCAACCCGCGCTCGGCTCCACCGCCGCCGGGCTGGCCGGCCTCGTCGCCGCCTGGCTGCTCCTGCCCGACCGCGGTGGCCGACGGCCCGAGGGCCGACCGCTGCTGGTGGCCGCGATGCCCTACGTGGTCCTGACCGGCGCAGCGGTGGTCGGCTTCGCCGTCCCGCCGGTGCGCTCGCTGTTCGACCGCGTCCCGGAGCTCGCGCCGATGCTGCCCGGCAGCGAGGCCGCCTTCGGCTACGTCACCGCCGACGCCGCGCTGAGCCCGGTCTTCCGGCCGCTGCTGCACCCCTTGCCCTACGTGCTGCTGGCCACGATCGTGGGGCTCGTCGTCTACCAGCGGCGGGGCTGGTGGCCGCCGGGGGCGACCCAGGCCTCACTGGCGAGCTGGCTGGTCCGCTGCCGCAAGGTCGGGGCGAGCATCCTCGGACTGACCGTGCTGGCGGCGGCGCTGACCGAGGCCGGCATGATCGCCGCCATCGCGGACGCGCTCGCCGGCTCCCTCGGGATCGCGTTCGTGGCCGTCTCGGCCCCGCTCGGCACGCTCGGCACGGTCCTGACCGGGGCGACGACCGCGTCCAACGCCCTGTTCGCCTCACTGCAGGCCGAGGTGGCCGTCGCGCTCGGGATCCTCCCGGCGATCCTGCTGTCCGGCCAGACCGCGGGCGGCAACGTCGGCAACGCGTTGACCCCGGCTGCGGCGGCCGTCGGGACCTCGGCCGCAGGTGCGAGCGGCCGCGAGGCCGAGGTGATCCGCCGCAACCTCGGTGGGGCAGGCATCCTGCTGCTGGTGATCTTCGCCGGGCTGGTCCTGCAGCTCGCGCTGGTCAGCGGCTGAGCCGGGCCGCGTCCCGGACGAGGCCGTCGAGCGCGATGTCGACCATGGCGTCGAAGGTCCGCTGGCGGTCGTCGGCGGAGACCGCCTCGCCTCGCAGGATGTGGTCGCTGACGGTCAGGACGGTGAGCGCACGCACCCCGTGGGCCGCAGCGACGCCGTAGAGCCCGGCGGCCTCCATCTCGACCGCGAGCACCCCCATGCCCCGCTGCAGATCGAAGATGCCCTCACGGGGGTCGTAGAACAGGTCGGCGCTGTGCACGTTGCCGACCGCCACGGGCTGCTCACGCGCCTCGGCGGCCTCCGCGGCGGCGCGCAGCAGCGAGAAGTCGGCGGTGGCAGCGAAGTCCATGCCGCCGTAGCGGGCCCGGTTGACCCCGGAGTCGGTGCAGGCACCGACGGCCAGGACCACGTCGCGCAGGGCGAGGTGCTCCTGCAGCGCCCCGCAGGAGCCGACGCGAACGAGCCGGGTGACCCCGTACTCGCGCACGAGTTCGGTGGCGTAGATCGACGCGGAGGGGATGCCCATCCCGGTTCCGAGCACCGAGACCGGCATGCCCTGGTAGGTCCCGGTGTAGGCCAGGGCGCCCCGGACCTCGTTGACCAGCTCGGCGCCGTCGAAGCACCGCTCGGCGATGTGTCGGGCACGGAGCGGGTCTCCTGGCAGCAGCACGGTGTCCGCGAAACCGCCGGGCGCGGTCGCGAGGTGTGGGGTGGGCACGGCGGTCCTCCGCAGGTCGGTGGCCCCCCAGTCAAGCAGCCGGGTCCACCGCCGCGCCCGGTCGCCTACGGTCCCAGGCGACGGGGAGGACAGCGTGCCGACCGAGGACGACCCGATGCTCGACACGACGGCCGTGGCGGCGCTGGCGGCGCGCATCCGCGCCGCGGACGTGGTGGTCGTGCTGACCGGCGCCGGCGTGTCCACCGGCTCCGGCATCCCGGACTACCGCGGGCCGCAGGGCCTGTGGACCAAGGACCCCGCCGCCCAGCGTTACGTGTCGATCGATGCCTACCTGGCCGACGACGAGGTCCGCCGCGAGTCCTGGCGGCGCCGCGCTGCCGACCCGAGCTGGCAGGCGGAGCCGAACGCCGCACACCTGGCCATCGCCGAGCTGGAACGGCTGGAGCGGCTGACCGTACTCGTGACCCAGAACGTCGATGGGTTGCACCTGCTGGCCGGTAGCTCACCCGGCCGGACCATCGAGATCCACGGCACGGTCCGGGAGGTGGTCTGCCTGTCCTGCGACGACCGGCAGCCATCCGGCCCGATCCTCGACCGGGTCCGCACCGGCGAGCACGACCCCCGCTGCGCGCGCTGTGGCGGGATCCTGAAGGTCGCCACGGTGTCCTTCGGGCAGTCGCTGGACCCGGCGTTGCTGCAGCGGGCACATGACGCGACCATGGCCGCGGACGTCTTCCTCGCGGTGGGGACCTCGCTGACGGTCCACCCGGTGGCGCTGCTGCCACGCACGGCGCTCGAGGCGGGCGCCATGCTCGGGATCGTCAACGCGGAGCCGACGCCCTACGACGACCTCGCCGACGTGGTGCTGCGCAGCGACACCGGCACCACGCTCACGGCGCTGGTCGGCGCGGTGCGCTCAGGTTGACCGGCCGGCCCGGGCCACCTCGGCGATGGCATCGGCGATCGGCGTATCGCCTCCGATGAGCTCGAAGGTGGCACCGATCGTGGCCGGCTCCTCGAGGCACGCCGCGAGCACCCCTGCGACGTCCGCCCGGGGGATGCTGCCCCGCTCCCCGAGGGTCGGGACCCCGAACCGGACACGTCCGGTACCGGGGTCGTTCGTCAGCCCACCGGGCCGCACGATCGTGGCATCCAGGCCGCTCGCGACCAGGATCCGGTCGCGCGCGTGCATGGCCGCGAGGTAGTGGCGGATGGCCGGCGGGCCCTGCAACGGGTCGTGCGCGGCCATCGAGGACAGCTGGACGTAGCGGTGGACCCCAGCCTCCACGCAGGCGTCGATGATCCGGACCGCCCCATGCAGGTCCACCCGCAGGGTCGCGTCCGGGCCGGTCGCCGAGCCCGATCCGGCGCAGAACGCCACCGCGTCCACACCGGGGACGACGCCGTCCAGGTCGCCCTCGAGGTCACCCACGACCACCTCGGCCCCGAGCTCGGCGAGCGCCGGGCGCTGCGCCGGGTCGCGCACCATCGCCCGGACCGCATGGCCGGCTCCCAGGAGCTGACGGACGAGCAGGTTGCCCGTCCCCTTCGACGTCCCGATCACCAGCACCTGCACGTCGCGCCTCCCTCACCGGTCGGTTGTCGGTCGGTTCCCGTCCCCGACGGTAGCGTTCGCGGCATGCGCTCCCGCCGACACGCCACCGTCCCGAGGACCAGCGGGATCGTCGGCTGGACGGCGGCGATCGCGGCCGTCGCCATCGCGCTGTCGGGCTGCGGCCCCAGTGAGCCGCCCGACGCAGCCGCGTTGTTCGCCGCCAACTGTGCGGTCTGCCACGGCCCGGCCGGCCAGGGCGTCGACGACCAGGGTCCCTCGCTGCTCGCGGACAGCTACCTCGCCGGTGACTTCCCGGACGAGGACCTGGCCGCGGCGATCCGTAACGGGGTCGCCTCGAGCGACGAGCGCTGGGCACCGATGCCGGGCTTCCCCCGCTTCGACGACGACCAGCTCGACGCGGTCGTCGGCTACGTCCGGGAACTGCAGCGCCGGGCGGCGCTGTCGGACGGCTGAGCCGTGGCTGCCGCGACGTAGCATGCGCAGCCGAGCGCCCGTAGCTCAGCTGGATAGAGCACCGGACTTCTAATCCGACGGTCGCAGGTTCGAATCCTGCCGGGCGCGCCGGTGATCCCCGGAGGTCATGCCTGGGGGGTCAGCCAGGGCGGGACCGGGGCGTCGATGCGCTCCAGGTCGCTGGGCACCGGGCCGAAGCGGTCGGTGCGCTGCGCCCAGTCGCGGTAGGCGTCGGTGATCTCGTCACGGTCCCGGGCGACGAAGTTCCACCACATCTGGATCCGCTCCCCGAGCGGGACGCCGCCCACGACCAGCGCACGGGCGCCGTCGTGCTCGACCTCGAGCGGCAGCTCGTCCACGCCGGCGGGCACGAGGCCGATCCAGCCGGGCTCCACGATCGCCTCGCCGACCTTGATCCGCCCGTCCACGGGCACGACCGCCAGCTCGAAGCGGAGGTCGGTGGGCAGCACGCTGGTGCCGCGACGCAGCTGCACGTCCGCGGCCACCACCTCGGTGTCGGTGGTGACCGGGGACGCCGCACCCGGTAGCGCACCGACGAAGACCATGGCCTCCGCCGTCGGGAGCTCGAGGCGGGGCAGGTCCACGTGGTGCTCGAAGCGCGACGCGCCGTGCCGGGTCCCCTCTGGCTGGGCCAACCACAGCTGGACGCCGCGGAACGGCGGCTCGGCGGCGAGCTCGGCGTGCGCGATGCCATGACCCGCCGTCATCAGGTTGACCTGCCCGGGCCGGATGAGCTGCTCGGTGCCGAGCGAGTCGCTGTGCAGCGCCTCACCCTCGGTCAGCCAGGTGACCGTCGACAGGCCGATGTGCGGGTGTGGCCCGACCTCGAGCGGATCCGGGTCGACGGCATCCATCGGGCCGAGCAGGTCCACGAAGCACCAGGCGCCGACGGTGCGCCGCCCCTTGGTCGGGAGCACCCGCGCGACGGGCAGCCCCCCCACCTCGGTGCTGCGGCCCTCGCGCGCATCGACCCGCTGGAGCGGTTCGTCCTTGCAGGCGAGGTCGGGATCCTGGACGGGGCCACTCATGTGGGCGCTCCCTCGTGGTCTTCCCGTCACGCTACGCCGTGCCGCAGCGCACGTCACCCGTCGTCCCCGCCAGGGGGCGGGCTAGAGTCGCGCGCGGTGGGTCCGGGTCCGCCCGGCGACACCTCCGAGCACGAGGGCCCAGGGTGCACGATCGGGAGCAGCGACCACTCGGCGCCGCGCACGCGCACGCCGAGGACCAGCCGGTGCTGCGTAGCGTGCTGGAGGCGGCTGCCGACCGCGTCGTCCCGACGACGCTGGCCAAGGCGACCCTGACCGAGCTGTGCCACACCCTCGAGGACCAGCTCCTGCACGAGGACCTCGCCGGGGTGGTGGTCGCCGGGTTCCAGCGCGCGCGGTACTGGGAGATCGAGCGCGAGCGGTACCGCCAGCTGTGCGCCAGCTCTGAGCGGCACGCCATCGTGTTCGCGGCGGACGCGGCGCCGGTGACGGACGGGGTGACCTACGTGCAGGTCGACCCGGACCACCCGCTCGCCCGCGAGTGGTTCGTCATCGCGTTGACCGAGCGGTTCTCCGCCGTGCTCTTCGGCCGCGAGCTGACGGCGCCGCAGGATGCGCTCGAGCACGAACGGACCTTCCTCAGCGTCTGGAGCTTCGATCCGATCGTCGTCGAGGAGCTGCTCGGTGTGCTCGAGGATGCCGTCGGCGACCTCGACGCGCCGGTCGCCGAGGCCCTGGTGGACGCGGCGACCACGTTCCGTCCGCGGCGACCGGCGACGGGCTCGATGCCCCGCTTCGTGAACACGGCCCTGGAGCGGCTGGAGACCCGCCGGCTCCCGGATCGTCGGGAGCCGTCCGAGCGCGGCGACGGGGTGCCGGACGGTGACGAGCTGCCCGGCGCCCCGCCCGGCGACGCCACGCAGCCGGACGTGCCGGCGCGCCGGGCACTGATCGTGGACGCCGAACCCGCGATCCGTGGCCTCCTGGAAGCGCTGCTTCGCCGGGCGGGGTGGCAGGTCCGCACCGCGAGCAGCCTCCTGTCGGCGCAGCGGAAGCTGCCCGCAGCGGATGTGGACGTGCTCCTGCTCGACGTCGGCCTGGAAGGCGGCGACGTCCACTCGGTGCTACGTGCGCTCGAGGTGCTGCGCCCAGGGGTGACCGAGCGCACGGTGCTGCTCTCGGCGGCGGCGGTCGAGGGGCGAACCCTGCACGGACGTCCCGTGGCGGCCAAGCCGTTGGTCTGGGCCGACCTGGAACGCACCCTCCGGCAGGTGGTCGCGCGCTCGTCGACGGCGCTTTGACCGCACCGGACAGGACGCGTACCCTCCCGCCGCGCTCCGGAGCACCGGTGCGTGCCCTGGTGGGTGTAGCTCAGTCCGGTTAGAGCGCCTGGTTGTGGTCCAGGAGGCCGGGGGTTCAAGTCCCCTCATCCACCCTCGTTCGCGGTCGTGCGGGCGGTCCTGTACCGTCCCGCGGCCGTGCACGCGCCGCTAGCTCAATTGGCAGAGCATCCGGCTCTTAACCGGCAGGTTCGGGGTTCGAGTCCCTGGCGGCGCACCACAGTGAACCGGCCCTAGCGGCCGGTTTGCTGCTGTTTCGGAGGTTCTGATCGACTGGCTCCATCGGACTCAGTGAGTCAAACGGTGCGTCTATCTTGGCCCTGCGTACTCCCGCTCGGACAGGAAATAGCGAGATCCCAGTGCGCCCTCTGG
>JBLRWQ010000007.1:0-63989 GCA_047921175.1 Nitriliruptoraceae bacterium
CAGGCCGCAGACCCCATCCGGGCCTGAGCTGACGACGAGGTCGGCGCGAGGTGGTGCCCGAGTTGGCGCAGGCCGGGGGCACCGGCCCGGCCGGCGACCGGTCGGGCCCTCGGCTGCGCTCCCGGCGATGCGCGGGCGTCAGTCGCTCCCGACCAACGCGTCGTCAGCAACCCCATCCTTCGACCGTCTGTCGGTGAAGGCGAGCACCAGCATCCCGACCCCGACCGCGGCGATCAGCAGCAGCGTCCAGGACGGCAGGTAGTAGGTGAACCGGGTCTCAACGCCGGAGAACCGCACGATGTTCTCGTAGCCGGACGGCACGCCGGCGACGGTCCCACCGATCGAGTTGGTCACGATGTTCCAGTGCAACCCGGCCGCGGTCAGGAACGCGGCGAACCCCGCCATCAGGTCGTTGTTCCAGAGGCGCGGGCCGATGCGGTGCCGCAGGAACAGGAACAGCCCGTAGGACACGATGAGCAGGATGCCGGAGCTGATCTTGTTCCGGATGACCGGGCTGTTGAGGGAGGCTTCCAGGGAGTGGATCGCGGCCCCGGTCACCATCGCGGCGAGGCTGACGAGCGTGCCGATCCAGATGGCGAACAGCGCCGCCATGTCGGCGGCCGGGGCGAGGTAGCGGAAGCGGGCCAGGACGCTGAAACGGAGCGCGAACAGGGCGACCGCGGCTCCGGTGCCGAAGATCAGCGTGCCGGTGAGGACGTGGACGACGATCGAGTGGAAGGCCGGGTTCATGCGCGGTGCTCCTCTGCCCGCAGGGCGTCTTCTCGGACGATCGTGTCGGACCCCGTGCGTTCCCTGCCGTAGTGCCGGGCCAGCGGAACGAAGGCGATCGACACGGCGAGGATGAACAGGGTCCAGACGACCGTGGTCAGCAACCACTGGGAGATGATCTCGTCGCGGAACTCGGACTCGAGGGCGTAGAACGCCATCTTCTCCTCGGTGTGGGCCTCGAAGAACGACCGGTTCGCGTTGACCGAATCCGCGCCCGAGTGTGACTCGCGGTCGGTGATGTAGTCCCAGCCGATGACCCCGGGGTAGAAGAGCGTCACCGTGGTGGGTTCGATGGTGGACCAATCGGGTCCGTCACCACGGAACCGGACGGCCTCGACGTCGGCCGAACGGCCGAGCCCGAGCGTGACCGGCATGCCGACGTAGTGCCAGCGCCCCGCCGTGGCTCCAGCGTGGACCGCGGGAGCGAGGTCGTACCGGCCGAACTCCTCGAGGATCTTGTCGTCCTCCGGTGAGCCGGTATCCAACGCTCGGCGCAACTCCACCGTCCAGCGGCCGTCAGCGATGGTCGCCTGGGAGAAGATCGTCGCCCGCGAGCCCTCGGGCTCGGACAGGAACCGCCGGGGGATCGCGTCACCCTCCTGCCAGTCGTGGTCCGGATCGAAGGGGACGGCGTTGAACTCCGACAGGTAGTAGGGGTCGTCCATCGTGTAGTCGAGCGTCTGGATCCGGTCCCAGGACATCGCGTACTGACCGGTCTGGTCCGGGTCGAACATCCACTGCGGCTGCTCGAGGTCCCCGTCCCAGTTGGTGCTCGCGGCGCCGGAGCCGTCGTCGTTGTTGCGCGCGTCCAGGACCCACTGGTCGTCACTCCAACCGATCGGGTTCGAGCGGTGCGAGCGCCAGTGCCACAGGTCGAGGAAGTAGCCCGCGTTCTGGAGGTCAGCGAGCTCCTCCTCGTCGCGCCGGGTGCGCCAGTCGCTCGGGTCCTCCAGCGACCCGGGCAGCATCTTGCGCAGGTCCTCGGTCCCCTCGCCGAGCACCGCGTCGACCTCCTCCTCGGGGACATCCTCGGGACTCATGTAGCGGGTGAACGAGTACACGGTCATGAAGCCGCCGTAGTGCTCGAACCCGTCGATCGACCCGTCGTCGAGCAGGAAGGTGACCCGGTCCTCGTTCAGCGGGAACGTCGATCCATCCGACTCGCCGCCGTACCGCACCCACTCGCCGCCCTCGTACACGAGGTAGTCGTGGTAGAGGCTCGGGGCGTCGGTGTCCCAGCTGAACCGGAAGACGATGTCCTCGTCGTCGTAGGCCGCCTGGATGTCCAGATCGAGCAGCACCTCCTCCGCCTCCGGCTGGACGGTGCCGTACGGCCCAGACGGACCGTTCCGAACCCCTTGGGAAGCGAACACGAGCGACACCGCGGTCACGAGCGCGGCGCCCGCCACGATCGCAACGAGTCTGGGTGAGAGGTTCATCCGCACCTCGATGGTTGTTCGGGAAGGGTCCAGGCTGGTTACCGATCGGGGGCGACCGTCCCGGAACCTGCGTGGGCCGATGTAAAGGTTGTGCGAGACTCTAACCGAAGCGCCTGCGGGCGCAAGGTCCCGGAACACCGGGCCGGATGGCCTCGGGTGACCATGCGCACCTCACCCGGCCACGAGCCGTCCGTCCAGTAGGTGCAGGGTCCGGTCGGCCAAGGCGGCGACCGACGCGTCATGGGTCACGAGCACGCCGGCCCGACCCTGCGCACGGGTGTGATCGGCCAGCAGCGCGACCACGGCCCGCCCCCGCTCCGCATCGAGGCTGGCGGTCGGCTCGTCGGCGAGCACGACGACCGGATCGTTGACCAGCGCTCGGGCGAGCGCAACGCGCTGCACTTCGCCGCCGGACAACGCGGCCGGACGATGCCCCGACCGATGCGCCAGGTCCAGCGCCTCCAGGAGCCCGTCGGCGCGTGCTCGCGCCGTGGACTCGACGGCGCCGGCGATCTGCCCCGCCAGGACCACGTTCTCCCTGACGGTGAGGAAGGGCACGAGGGCGGGACGTTGGAAGACGAACCCGAGACGTCGGGCCCGCAGCGCACTGCGACCCCGCTCGTCGAGGTCGCCCGGGTCGATGCCGTCGATCCGCACCGTCCCGGCCGTCGGGGTCGACAGGGCCCCGAGCATCGCGAGCAGCGTGGACTTCCCCGACCCGGACGGACCGACGATCGCGACCAGCTCCCCGCGTTCGACCTGCAGCGACACCTCGTCGACCGCCGTGACCGTGAGGGCGTCCTCGCCCACGACCTTGCGCAACCGATCTGCGATCAGCACCGGTCCCTCCGACGCCCGACGGCCACCCTCCAGCTCGGTCACCATGGTTCTCCCAACGCCTCAGCCGGATCGATCGCTCGGACGCGACGCAGCCCGGCAGCACCGCCCACACCGACGGCGAGACCGAACATCGCGGCGACCAGAGCCAACGTCGTGGGGCGGGCCGCCAGTGGCACCGCGTCCGGGACCGCCGCCGCCAGACCGGCTGCGAGCAGCGCAGCCGCAGCCGACGCGAGCGCCCAGGTAACGGCGAGTCGCAGCAGCAGGGTGCCGGCGAGCACCCCAGGACCCATCCCGATCGCACGCAGCTCAGCGCTACGGGCCCGGTCCTGGTCGACCTGCAGCAACGCGAGGCCCGCCGAGACGACCACCACCACCCCGATCGCCAGGACCACCAGCCCCCCGAACGTCAACCGGATCGCGCTGACGCCCGGGACCGATGCGATCGCCTCCCGCAACGCGACGACCTCGACGTCGAGATCCTCCTCGGCCAACTCGGCGACGATGTCCGGGGCGACCTCCGAAGGGTCCTGGCCGACCTGGACCTCGACCAGGCCGATCCCGACGATCGTCTCCGCATAGCCGCGCTCGGGGAAGGCACGGGCACCGGTCCGGGCCCAGACCTCGGGCGGGACCCACACCGTCGGTTGCTGCAGGAACATCGCTTCCGCGACCACCCCCACCACCTCGACGTCAAGGGAGCCCCCGAGGGTGATCCGGTCCCCCACCTGTATGCCGGTGCGTTGCAGCGCCGCGTCGATGGCGGCGATGTTGGGCTCGCCATCGGTCGGGACGCGTCCTTCCACGACCCGGACCGGCTCAGCGGGCGTCCTCGCGTTGAAGCCGACCAGGGTCGCCCGCTGCTGCTGCCCCTGGTGTGTGACGGTGGTCGGCACGACCGACAGGACGCCGACCTCGTGCACCCCGTCCACGAACCCCACCCCGATCGTGGCAGGACGGGGGACCCGGCTCCGCAGGACCTGCTGGCGGGCCTCGACGTTGAAGACCACCAGATCCGCCTCGACCGCGCGCAGCACACCCGTGCTCCGCCGGTCCAGGGTGTCGACGAGCGAGGCCAGGACCATCGCCAGCGCCGCGATCACGGTCAGGGTGACCGCAGACCGCAGCAGCTGTGACGGCGACCGTCGCAGCTCCAGCCAGACGAGGCGGGTCGCCTGCTTCATGCCGGTGCCCGCAGCACGTCGGCCGGATCGAGGGTGCGGAGCACCCGGAGGCCGCGACTGGCCGCCAGCGCCGCGGCGACCCAGGTCGCAGCCGTGACGGCGAGCAGCGTCCGGACGTCGAGGGTGATGGGGATCCGCGGTGGACTGAGCTGTTCCGCCAGGCCGATGAGCAGCATCGCGACGAGCGCCCCGGACAGAACCAGCAGCGCCACGCGGATCTGGTGGGCCCGGGCCAGGACCCGGGGGCTGGCACCGATCGCCCGGAGCGTGCTCAAGGTGCGCAGCTCCTGCTCGACCTGCAGCCGGGTGAAGGCGGCACTGACTGCCGCGACGGCCACGAGCGAGACCAGGGCGGCGGTCCCGAAGCTCGACCTGAGCCCGTCGATCCCGGGCAGCTCCGCGGCCAGCTGAGCGGGGGGTGCGGCCACCAAGGTCGGGGCCGAAGCCGAGACGGCGGCGGCCACAACGTCCGGGTCCGCGGACGGCTCGAGCTCCACGGCGAACGCGGTCGGCGACACCTCGTCGCTGTCCGGGTTGAGGGCATCGACCACCTCGGCCCAGCGGGCATACGGGACGGTGATGGTCGGGATGCTCGCGAACCGGCGGCCCTCCGTGAGCCCGACGACCTGCAGGGTCATCGGTAGGTCCACGAGTTCCAGCCGAGCACCCGGGACCGCCCCGAGATGCCGGTCGGCACCGTCCACGACCGCCTGGCCCGGAGCGGAGAGCGGCGCCCCCTCGATCACCGGTGGGGCGGCCGGGCTGCCCGGATCGATACCCCACAGCGACGCGTCCACCAGCGCCCCACCCTCGATCCTGACCCCGACGCGCACCTCACCGATCGGCGCCACCCGAGCGATGCCCTCCACCGCCGCGACCTCCGCGAGCAGCTCCGGCTCGACCCGGCTGGCCGACAACGCACCCTGGGAACCTGCGGCCAGCACCCACAGGTCCGCGTCGTTGGCCGCCAACGCCCCGGACAGGCCGCGGATCTGCCCATCACCGACCACCCCGAACACGACCACCAGGGCGATCAGGGCGCCCAGCACGCTGGCGATGGCGGCCGTGCGTCCCGGCGCGCGCCGAAGTTGACCGAGGGCGAGGGTGCGAGCCGTCCCCAACCCACCTCTCCCGGAACCAACGCGCAGAACCTTGCAGGGATCCAAGCCGCTGACCGACGGGGCGCTGGTTCGACCGTCGGCGACGTGCGGTGGGCCAAGGAGGACTTGAACCTCCGACCTCACCCTTATCAGGGGTGCGCTCTAACCAAGCTGAGCTATTGGCCCGGAGCAGCGCTGGGCTGCAGCGGCGAAGCCTAGCGACGGCGGCTCGGGCTGGCGAACCGCGTGGACCGTCAGCGCTCGTCGCCGAACAGGGGGTCGTCGTCCAGCTTCGGCCGTGACGGTTCCGCTGCGGGACGCTCGGTGACGGGTTCACGGGCGACGGAGGGTGTCGCTGCGGGGACCGCACGGGTGTCCTGGTCGACCGATGGCGATCGCTTCGCGTGCGTGCCGCCCCGGTCGGAGCGGCCCGCGGAGGCGGCCACCACCGGACCGCTGGTCGCAGCGGTCGGTGGCCCGGTGTCATCCACGATGCCCACGACCAACCCGCCGGTCAGATCGGCGATCAGGTTGTGGAGGAAGGACAGGAACACGAGCACCGCGGTCTGGACGATGACCCACATCGCGCCGAGCAGCGCCAGGACCTGGAAGAGGTTGACGGCGTTGACCGCACAGGACGTGAAGCCGACATCCAGCGCGAGCTCGCACGCCTGGTCCACGAGCTGGAGCCGGTCGATCACGAACCAGACGACCCCGGCCACCACCAGGAAGACCAGGTACAGCACCAGGCTCAGGAACGCACCGAACTTGAGCATCGACCACGGGTCGATGCGCTTGATCGTCAGCCGCCGACGTGCCACGGGCTTCTCCTGGACCGCGCGCAGGCTACCGCCCCGCGCCCGCGACGGACCCGACCAGGGAGCCCGTCGGGTCGGTGACCAGGCACAGCGCCTCGCGATCGCCGTCCGCCCAACCCGCTGCGGTCGGCACCAGGGCCGCCTGGCGCAGCTCCGAGTCCTCGGGGTCCACCCCCACGTAGCTGGAGAAGGACCCCGCACAGGCGGCCACCGCCTCCTCCTCGAGGGCGGGACCCGGCTGCGCATCGTCGTCGAGCAGCACGGCACCGATCACCTCGAAACGGTGGGGCTCGTCACAGGCGACGACCGGCACCTCCTCGAGGGCGGCGCTGGCGGCCGGCTCGTCGAAGCAGTCCCCGACCGCCAGCGCGGCCACGGAACCCTCCGGGGGACCGCAGGCCACCGGGAGCAACACGAGCGCCGTCACCGTGCCGAGGAGGTGAACCCGGCTCATGGCTGCGCCTCCAGCTCATCGTCCTCATCGACCAGCAGCGCAACACCGACCACACGCGCGCCGTCACCGGGACGCATGAGCGAGACACCCTGGGTCGCTCGGCCGAGCGGCCGCACGTTGTTGATCGCCATCCGGATCACCGTGCCCGTGTCGCTGACCAGCAGGATCTCGGCCTCGAGCGGGACGACCAGCGCACCGACCAGCGCACCGCGCCGCTCGGACAGCTCGATGGTCTTCACCCCCTTGCCGCCCCGCTGCTGCGCGCGGTACTCGCTCAAGGCGGTCCGCTTGCCGTAGCCCTGCTCGGTCACGACCAGCAGGTAGTGCAGCTCGTCGGCCTCCTCGGGCAGCGGCGCCATCGCGAGCACCGCGTCGTCCGCCTCGATGCGCATGCCGAGCACCCCGGCGGCGGTCCGTCCCATCGCCCGGGCATCGGTCTCCGCGAAGCGGATCGCGTTGCCGCGGCGCGAGACCAGCATGAGGTCCTGCCGGCCGTCGGTGACCGCGACGGAGATCAGCTCGTCGCCCTCGTTGAGGGAGATCGCGATCAACACCGAGCGGGGCGAGTCGAACTCGTCCAGTCGGGTGCGCTTGAGACGGCCGGTCCGGGTGGCGAAGACCAGGTAGCGCTCCTCGTCGAAGGACGCGAGCGAGCGCAGGGCCGCGACCGTCTCGCCCGGCTCGAGCGCGAGTCCGGGCACGTTGGCCACGTAGACCCCCTTCGCCGCGCGCGACTTCTCCGGCACCTGGTAGGCCTTGATCCGGTAGACGCGCCCACGGTTGGTGAACACCAGCAGGTGGTCGTGCGTCGAGCAGGTCAGGAGGGCTGACACGATGTCGTCCTCCTTCATGTCCGTCCCCCGGACCCCGCGCCCACCTCGATGCTGGGTCCGGAACGCATCCACGGGGGTCCGCTTGATGTAGCCGGCCCGGGTCAGCGTGATGACCACGTCGGTGACGGGGATGAGGTCCTCGACGGTCATCGCACCGTCGTCGGGCACGATGCGGCTGCGGCGCCCGTCCGCGAAGCGCTGCCGCACCTCGCGCAACTCGTCGATGATGATGGTCCGGACGCGCGCGGGATCGGCCAGGATGGCCTTGAGCTCCTCGATGAGGCGCTGCAGCTCGTCGTACTCGTCCTGGATGCGCTGGCGTTCGAGCTGGGCCAGGCGGCGCAGCTGCATGTCGAGGATCGCCTGCGCCTGGACCTCCGACAGCGAGAACCGCGTCATCAGCTCGGCCTTGGCGGTGTCCGCCGAGGCGCTGGCCCGGATCAGCGCGATGATCTCGTCGATGTGGTCGAGCGCGATGAGCAGGCCGGCCAGCACGTGCGCCCGGTCCTCGGCCTTGCGGAGCCGGTAGCGGGTCCGGCGGGTGATGACCTCGACCTGGTGCGCGACGTAGTGACGCAGGGCCTGGTCGAGGGTCAGCGTGCGCGGGACCCCGTCCACCAGGGCCAGCAGGTTGACCCCGAAGGTGTCCTGCAGCGAGGTGTGCTTGTAGAGCTGGTTGAGCACCACCTGGGCGTTGGCGTCACGCTTGAGGTCGATGACGATGCGCATGCCCTCACGCGAGGACTCGTCGCGCAGGTCCGCGATGCCGGTCAGGGTCTTGGCGTTGACGAGCTCCGCGATCTTGCGCAGCAGGTTGGCCTTGTTGACCATGTAGGGGATCTCGGTGACGACGATCCGCTCACGCTCGCGGCCACGCTCCGGCTCCTCGATCGTGCAGACCGCCCGGACCTTGATCGACCCACGGCCGGTCGTGTAGGCCTCGAACGCACCGGCGTTGCCGAGGATCAGCCCGCCGGTGGGGAAGTCCGGGCCGGGCACGTAGGCCATCAGGTCGACCGCGGTCAGGCCCGGGTCCTCGATCAGCGCGATGGTCGCGTCGATCAGCTCGCCGAGGTTGTGCGGCGGGATGTTGGTGGCCATCCCGACCGCGATCCCGGTCGCACCGTTGGCCAACAGGTTCGGGAAGCGTGCCGGCAGGACGACCGGCTCCTCCTCGTAGCCGTCGTAGTTGTCGACGTGGTCGACGGTCTCCTCGTCGATGTCGCGCAGCAGCTCCATCGCGAGCCGGGACAGCCGGGACTCCGTGTACCGCATCGCCGCCGCCGGGTCCCCGTCCACCGACCCGAAGTTGCCGTGGCCGTCGATCAGCTCGTAGCGCGAGGAGAAGTCCTGCCCCATCCGTACCAGCGCGTCGTAGATGGCCGAGTCCCCGTGCGGGTGGTACTTCTTCATCACGTCACCGACCGCGGACGCGCACTTCCGGTAGGGGCGGTCAGGACGCAGGCCGGTCTCGTCCATCGAGTACAGGATGCGGCGGTGGACCGGCTTGAGCCCGTCGCGAACGTCCGGTAGGGCCCGCCCGACGATGACGCTCATGGCGTAGTCGAGGTAGCTGGTCCGCATCTCGTCCTGGATCACCACCGGCTCGACGCGCGCCGCGAGCACCCCGCCGGTCTCGTCCAGCGGCGTGCCGTCGTCGGCACGGACCACCGGGTCGGAGGGGGTGGCCTCGCGTGTCCCCCCGGCCACGGGTGTGCCGCCATCGCTCTGGACGGCCGGGTCCTCGGGGGACGTCGGCGGCTCGGGTGGGGTCATGTCGTCAGCCACGGGTGGCTCCCGGATCAGGGTCGTCGGACGGGTCGGGAAGGTCGGACGGGTCGGGATGGTCGGCGAGGTGGGCGTTGGGATCCGTCGGGTGGAAGGTCTCGGCACGCCGGCCGGCACCGAGGAGGAGGCCACCCGCCAGCACCCCGGTCACCGCTCCGGCGACCAGGGAGCCGGTGGTCGGGAAGCCCAGGAAGACCCCGAGGCCGGCCACGGTCACGAACCCGAGCAGTGCTGCGGTGACGGCGGCGCGCAGCGTGCGGTCCATCAGCGTGACCCTCCCCGCTCCATCCGGTCGATGCGGCGGCGCCGGGCGATCATCGCGAGGAGGAGCAGGGTCCCCGGGATCCCGGCCGCCAGGACCAGCACCAGCAGCTGCGACAGCTGGCCCGGGCTGCGCAGCAGCTCCGGTGCGGTCGCCAGCACGGCGGCGATCAGGAGGACCGCACCGAGACCGAGCCAGAGCAGGGCGCGCGCGATCGACCCGTCCTCACCGGCATCCGACCCGCCCTGGTCGCCGTCGACCGCAGGTCCCTCGTTGTCGAGCAGGAGGCCCAGCACGACCCCGAGTGCCAGACCCCCGACGAACCCCAGGGCCCGGAGCTCGAGCAGCCGTCCGACGCCCACGCCGACCAGCATGCCGACCACCAGACCGATGGCCAGACCGCTGCCCGGCGGCCAGCCGGCGAAGGGACCTCGTCGCGCCACGTCACACGTCCAGCGTCGCGTACTTCGCGTTGGCCTGGATGAAGTCCCGCCGGGAGGCCACGTCGTCACCCATGAGGATCGAGAACATCTCGTCGGCCGCGGCGGCGTCGTCCATGGTCACCAGCTTCAGCGTCCGCCGCTCCGGGTCCATGGTGGTCTCCCACAGCTGGTCCGCCATCATCTCCCCCAGCCCCTTGAACCGCTGGACCTCGATCTTGCGGTCGGGGCCGACCTCGTCGCGGATCCGCCGCACGATGACGTCCCGCTCCGGGTCCGAGAAGGCGTACCGCAGTTCCTTCTTCCTCGTGGGGTGGATCACCAGGTACAGCGGCGGTTGCGCCACGTAGACGTGCCCGTGCTCAATCAGCGGTTTCATCCGCCGGTACAGAAAGGTAAGCAAAAGGGTTCTGATATGAGCGCCGTCCACGTCGGCGTCGGCCATCAGCACCAGCTTGTGGTAGCGCGCCTTGGTCACGTCGAAGTCGTCCGCGAAGCCGGTGCCCATCGCGGTGATCAGCGCCTGCACCTCGGTGTTGGACAGGATCTTCGGCAGGCGTGCCTTCTCGACGTTGATGATCTTGCCGCGGATCGGCAGGATCGCCTGGGTCGCCCGATCGCGGGCCATCTTCGCCGAGCCGCCCGCCGAGTCACCCTCGACGATGTACAGCTCCGACTCCGCGGGGTCGCGGGACTGGCAGTCGGCCAGCTTGCCCGGCAACGAGGTGGACTCCAGCAGCGACTTGCGTCGGGTCAGGTCCCGGGCCTTGCGGGCGGCGATACGCGCCTGCGCCTCGCCCTCCGCCTTCTGGACGATCAGCTTGCCCTCGTTCGGGTGCTCCTCCAGCCACTCCGCCACGCGGGCATAGGTGGTCGTCTGGACGAAGGTCTTGACCTCGGTGTTGCCGAGCTTGGTCTTGGTCTGGCCCTCGAACTGCGGGTCCCCCACCTTCACCGACACGATGGCGACCAGCCCGGAGCGCAGGTCGTCGCCGGTGAGGGAGTCGACCTCCTTGGAGCGCAGCAGCCCCTTGTCCTTCGCCCAGCGGTTGATGACCGAGGTGACGGCGGTACGGAACCCCTCCTCGTGGGTCCCGCCCTCGTGGGTGTTGATCGTGTTGGCGAAGGACAGGATGGAGTCGTTGTAGTCGTTGATCCACTGCAGGGCGACCTCGAGCGACTGGGCCCCGGCGGGGCCGATCTCCTCGGTCTCGTAGTGGATCGTGGGGTGCAGGCCGTCCTTGGCCTTCGTGGTGCGGATGTGATCGACGAAGTCGCGCAAGCCCCCCGGCGCGTGGAACTCCTGGCTGCGCGGTGGGGCGTCGGCGTCGTCGACGTCGCGATGGTCGGTCAGGACGATCCTGAGCCCCGCGGTCAGGAACGCGGTGTCACGCAGGCGCCGTGCGATCGTGTCCACGGCGAAGGCCACACCCTCCTCGAACACGTCCGGATCGGGCCAGAAGGTGATCGTGGTGCCGGTCGGACCGTCGTGGTCGCCGATGCGTTCGATCGGACCGTCCGGCACCCCACGCCGGTAGGTCTGGCGGAACAGCCCGCCGTCCCGGGCCACCTCGGCCAGGAGCCGCTCCGACAGGGCGTTGACGACGGAGACCCCGACCCCGTGCAGGCCGCCGGAGACGGCGTAGGCCTGGGAGTCGAACTTGCCGCCCGCGTGCAGCACGGTGAGGACCACCTCGAGCGCGGAGCGGCCCTCCTTCTCGTGCAGGTCGACCGGGATACCGGAACCGTCGTCGGTGACCTGCAGGCCGCCGTCGGCGAGCAGGTCGACCTCGATGTGGGTGCAGCGGCCAGCGAGGGCCTCGTCGACGGAGTTGTCCACCACCTCCCAGACCAGGTGGTGCAGGCCGCGGGCGCCGGTCGAACCGATGTACATGCCGGGACGTCGACGGACCGCCTCGAGGCCCTCGAGCACCGTGATGTTCTTGGCGCTGTAGGAGCCGTTGCCTGAGCCCGTCGGTGCGGTCGTCTCGGCAGGCGGGACATCGTGGGCAGCAGCCACCAGGCACCTCGGGGGTCGGTGGCGGGAGGGTTCCCGCCTCGGCACGGTCGCTCGGACGTCGGCGGGGCGGGCGATCGCTGGCCGCGGAGCACCGTTGGTACGAGCCTACCAGCGGCCGGCATCGACGGACAGCAGGCGGAGACGGCCTGTGGACAGCCGAACCCCATCTTCGCTACCCGAGTATCCCTCGACCCTTCGAGGTCGCAGACGGGCGATGGTGCGCGTTCAGTCGGTCAACGTCAGGTTGGAGATGACATCGAAGGCCGCCGGGTCGAGCATGCCGGCGCTGCGGAAGACGACCTCCCCGTCAGCGTTGACGGCCACCCAGGTCGGCGTCGCGGTCGCGCCGTAGGTCCGGAAGATCTCCCCGTCAGCGTTGTCCACGATGATCGTGCCGTCGTAGCCCGCATCCGCGAACCACTGCGTTGGCGGCCAGTTGGTCCGCTCGGCAGCCAGCTGCGTGCTGACGGCGACGAACTCGACCCCCTCCGGCGGTCCACCCGCGTCGAGCCAGCGGACGATCTCGGGGAGCTCCGCATCGCAGGCCGGGCACCACGACGCCAGGAACGCGATCACCTGCGCGTCGTCACCGAGGGTCACGGGTGTGCCGTCGAAGTCCGCACCGGTGACCACCGGCGCGCGCATCCCGATCGCCGGGTCGGTCCCACCCCCGGGCAGGGCCGGCAGGGGGTCACCCTCGAACCGAGGATCTCCGGCGATGTCCGCCACGGTGATCAGCTCCCGCTGCGAGGTCTCCCCGACCGACACGACGGCGATCCCGATGGCCACGAGCAGCACCACCGCGCCGACACCGGCGTACAGGAGACGCTGCCTGCGAGCCGCCGCCTGCTGCTGCTCCTCGCGCTCTCGTCGACGTGCCTCGGCGCGGGCGTTCTTGGTCGGTGTGGTCATCGTGCGGCTCCCTCGAGGTGCGGTGGTCGGGGGTGACCGACGCTGCAGGGTACGGGACGTCAGGCCGGCCGGCGCGCAGCCAGGGTCAACAGGGAGATGGTCACGAAGGCGATCAGCGCCATCGTCGGAAGGGTCAGGAAACCGAACTCCTGCACCCACAGGATCGTGCACGGGGCAGCGTCGTCGCAGGGCCCGCCCCACGCGGGGTTCTGCTCGAGGAGGATGTGCCAGGTCGAGATGACGGATCCGATCCCGGCCAGGGGCAGGACCGTGCGCCAGACCTCCCGGTCGCCGCGGAGCAGCGCCACCCCGAGGATCACGACCAGTGGGTACATCGCGATGCGCTGGTACCAGCACAGCACGCACGGGAGGTACCCCGCCACCTCGGACAGCAACAGGGAACCGCCGGAGGTGACCACGGCGATGGCGAGGGCCAGTGGTCGGGCGACGTCGTCCCGGAGCCAGTCCGGTACCCGTCGGGTGACCAGCGCGACCGCGGTCGCGACCGCGATGCCGATCGACAGCAGGGCGAGCAGGCCGAAGGTGCGTTCGGCGATCGCGATCACGGTGCCTCCTCGGTGCCTCGCAGGGGTTCGACGACCACGCGGATGGTCCGCACGGTGCCAGGGCCGAGCACCTGCTCGGCGTTGCGCAGCAGCGCCGGGGTGAGGTAGCGCAGCTGGGTCGCCCAGGCCTGGCTCTCGGCGCGGATCACCAGGGTGCCACCTGCGATGCGGATCGGCTCGCACCGCTGCGCCAGCTCCGCGCCCACCACCGCCTCCCAGTGGCGGTACACCCGGCCGGCTCGCAGCCGCTCACCCCAGCCGCGCGAGGCGACGTACCCCTCCAGCGTGGCGGCCAGGGGGCTCGGGGCGGTGACCCGGTGGACGGCGTCGGTGTCCTCGTCAGGGGTGACCCAGTCGTCGTCATCCGGCGGCGCCGGATCGAAACTCGCCCGCTCCTGCGCGGCCCGACGTCGTGCCGCGACACGCCGCCGGCGTTCGTAGACGCGCTCATCCCGATCGCGGTTGCGGGCCCGACGTGGGTCGGTCGGTTCACGTGTGGCCATGGGCATCCCCGGCGCGGACCTGGAGCTCGCTGCGACCTTCCCGGAGGCGGACGTCGACCCGGCGGCCGGTGAGCGGCACGTCCTCCTCGACCGCCGCGGTGACCAGCACCTGGTCGAAGCGGGTGCACGCGGCCGCCAGGCGTGCCCGACGGGTGGTGTCCAGCTCCGCGAAGACATCGTCCAGCAGCACGATGGGGCGATCACCCACCTCGGCCAGGACCTCGAAGGTGGCCAGCTTCAGCGCCAACGCGAGCGACCACGCCTCACCGTGCGAGGCGTACCCCTTGGCGGGCAGCTCCCCGATCGTCAGCAGCAGGTCATCCCGGTGCGGCCCGACCAGGCTGACACCGCGCGCGCGTTCCTCCCGGGCCACCTCGGCGTACGCGGCCCGAAGCGCCGCGGCGATGGGCTCAACCGCCGGGACGGTGTCACCATCGTCGGCCGCGAGACGGTCCAGGGCCGGACCCGCCGCCGACCGCAGGGTGAGCTCGATCCGCTCCGGTCGGTCGGCCAGCTCCCGGTAGAACCGGTCCGTCGGACCCTGCAGGGTGCGGATCGCTGCGATCCTGGCGGCCACGATCTGGGTGCCCAGCGTGACCAGCTGGTCGGTCCACACCCCGATGGTGGCTTCGGCGGCCTCGGAGGAGGCGCCCGAGAACCCCCGGGACCGCTTCAACAGCTGGTTGCGCTGGCGCAGCGCCCGCTCGTAGTCCGACCGCACCGCCGCGTACGCCGGTCGACGCTGGGCGAGCAGGTCATCGAGGTAGCGCCGGCGTGCGGCCGGGTCACCGCGGACGATCGCGAGGTCCTCGGGCGCGAACATCACCACGCGAAGGACGCCGACGATGTCCGACGTGCGTCGGACGTCCTGGCCATCCACCCGCGTCCGGGTCCGCCGCCCTGTCCCGAGCTCGAGCTCCACGCGCCGGACACGGCCGGCGTCGGTCGCGACCCGACAGCGGATCACCCCGAGCTCAGCGCCCAGGCGGACCAGCGGACCGTCACCCGGGACCCGGTGCGACCCCCCGGTCGCGACCCGGTGCACCGCCTCGAGCAGGTTGGTCTTGCCCTGCGCGTTCGGACCCACCAGGACCGTCACCCCGGGATCGAGATCGAGGCGAGCGGACGGGTAGGAGCGCACATCGAGCAGCTCGAGGCGCTGCAGTTGCATCCGTGACCTCGCGTCAGCTGACCCGCATCGGCATCAGCAGGTAGGTCAGGTCGTCCACGCGCTGGTCGTCGTCGCTGGCCAGCGGACGCAGCACCGCCGGCTTGAGACCGTCGCGGAGCTCGATGCGGATGCGCTCGGTCCCGGTCGCCTCCAGCCCGGCGAGCAGGAACCCCGGGTTGAACGAGATCGACAGCCCCTCACCGACGATCTCCGCCGGCAGGCCCTCCGCGGCGTCGCCCATCTCCTGGTTGGTTGCCTGAAGGTCCACCGACCCGTCACCGAAATGCAGGGTCACCGGGGTGTTCGCCTGCCCCATGGCCACGATGGCGACGCGCTGCAGCGCCTCCACCAGCGCGGCACGGTCCACGACCACGACGGTCTCGTGGCTGTCCGGGAGCAGCGCCC
Source organism: Nitriliruptoraceae bacterium (assembly GCA_047921175.1). GTDB lineage: Bacteria > Actinomycetota > Nitriliruptoria > Nitriliruptorales > Nitriliruptoraceae > T1Sed10-7. The sequence goes on from JBLRWQ010000007.1 coordinate 15,525, forward strand.
GGTAGTTGGGGAAGGAGCCCTCGATCAGCTTGGTCGTCAACCTGCGGTCACCGAACAGGAACGAGACCTGGCCCTCCTCGAGCACCAGGGTCACGCTGCCACCGACCTCACCGGCCGCCTTCGCCGCCTCCTGGAGCGAGCGTGCCGGCACCAGCGCGAGGCCGTCGACGGCCTCGTCGAACGCGACCGACCGCACCGCGAGGCGGTAGCTGTCGGTCGCCGCCGCGGTCAGCGTCCCGTCAGCCGCATCGAGTTGCACCCCGGTCAGCACCGGTCGACCGTCGTCGGTCGACGCCGCACGTGCGACCTGGGCGACGAGACGGGCGAACCCGTCCGCCTTCAGCACCCCCCGCGGGGCGTCCTCGGCGGGGCCGGCCAACGTCGGGAAATCCTCGACCTGCATGCCGTGGACGTGGAAGGTCGCCCGGCCGCAGGTGATCTCCACCCGGTCGCTGTCACCCTCGAGCTGGACCGGGGCGTTCGGGAACCGAGCGACGAGCTGGGCCAGCAGCCGACCCGGGAGGAGCACCCGGCCCGGCTCGTCGATCTCCACGGGGATCGACACCTCGGCCGCGACCTCGAGGTCCGTGGCGCGGCAGGTCAGCCGGCCCTCGCTCGCCTCGAGCAGGACCCCGGACAGCGCCGGGAGGGTGACACGTGCCCCGACGGTCCGGGTCGCCCAGGACACGGCATCGGTGAACTCGGTGCGCTCAGCTCTCAGCTTCACGATGCGCCTCCTGGGCAGCTTGGTCCACACCCCTGAAGGAAGTGGGTCCCTTCCTCCTCTAGGTCCGTCACCGTAGTAGGGCCTGTGGAGACCGTGGAGAACCTGCATCGGCCCAGGTCAGCCCGGGTCCGCGGGGTGTGGAGCGGATGTGGGGCGCGGTGGGGTTCACACACAGGGGAGCGAAGTACACGGATGTGCTTCCACCGGGAGGGCTCGCTGTCCCCCTCCTGTCCCGGCTTCGTCCACAGGGGCGCGGTCACCGTCGTCATGCGGTCCGGGCCCGGGTCTTGACGCGGTTGGTGAGCTCCTGCACCTGGTCGTAGATGGCCCGCCGTTCCTGCATCAGGGCGGCGATCTTCTTGGTCGCGTGCATCACCGTCGTGTGATCACGGCCGCCGAACGCCTTGCCGATCCGTGGGAGCGACAGCTCGGTCAGTTCGCGGGTGAGGTACATCGCGAGCTGCCGGGCGGTGACCAACTGCCGGCTGCGCGATGGCGAACACAGGTCCTCGACGGTGAGGGCGAAGTGCTCCGCGACCTCCTCCATGATGAGCTGGACCGAGATCTCACGGTCCCGCCCGTCGGGGAAGAGGTCCTTGAGGACCGCCTCGGCCATGGCGGTGTCCGCGGGCGCGCGCTGCAGGCTCGAGAAGGCGGCCACCCGGATCAGGGCACCTTCGAGCTCCCGGATGTTCGACTGCACGCGCGAGGCGATCAGCTCGAGGACATCCGGCTGGACCTGCAGCGCATCCGTCTCGGACTTCTTCCGCAGGATCGCGATGCGGGTCTCGAGATCGGGAGGCTGGACGTCGGTCATCAGCCCCCACTCGAACCGGCTGCGGAGCCGATCCTCGAGGTGTGCGATCTGCTTGGGTGGGCGGTCACTGGAGATGACGATCTGCTTCTCGGCGTTGTGCAGCGCGTTGAACGTGTGGAAGAACTCCTCCTGGGTCCGCTCCTTCTGCTGGAGGAACTGGATGTCGTCCACCAGCAGGACGTCGGCCCGGCGGTAGGTGCGCTGGAAGGTCGTGATGCGGTCGTCCCGGATCGCGTTGATGAACTCGTTGGTGAACTGCTCGGTCGTGATGTAACGGACCGTCAAGCGCGGATAGAGGTTGCGGACGTAGTGCCCGATGGCGTGCAGCAGGTGGGTCTTGCCCAGTCCGGCGCCGCCGTAGATGAAGAGCGGGTTGTAGGACTTCGCCGGCGCCTCGGCGACCGCGGTGGCGGCGGCGTGGGCGAACCGGTTCGAGGAGCCGATCACGAAGTCGTCGAACAGGTACTTCGGGTTGAGTTGGGTGTCCGGCTCCACCTCCTCCTCGGGCCGGGCCCTGCGGGTGGGGAGCTCCACCGTCGGCCCGTCGGGGCGACCCGGTGCGTGCAGTGGGAGCCGGTCCTGCTCGATGCGCTCGTCCCGGCGGGCACCGTCCACCCGCGGGGCACGCTCCGGAACGGCCACCGTGCCCGAGGTGTCGGGTTCCAGGTGCTCGAACGGCGCCGGCGGCAACGCGTCGAGCGCGCCGGCGGCGCTCGGGTCCGCCTCGTCGGCCGGGCCGGCTGCGCCCGCCGCGGACCCGACCGGTTGCGGGTTGGTCTGCACCGTGATCACCACGGTCAACTCGCGGCCGGCTGCCGCGCACAGCGCCTCCCGGATCGTGGTGCCGCAGTTGCGGTCCAACCACTCCCGGGCGAAGGAGTGCGGACTCGCCAGCACGATGGTGTCGTTGCTGAAGCCGACCGGGTGGGTGGCGACCAGCCACTGCCGCTGTGCGGGCGAGGTCACGACGCGCATGACCTCCGCGAGGCTCTCCGTCCACAGGCCGTCGAGATCCAACGTCGATGTGCTCGTCACGCCTGCTCCTCGCCTCACCGTTCGGGTGGTTGCGGTACCGACACCGCGCCCTACCCGGAGCTCTACCTCTCGGGCGGTCCTACCAGCACAGGACCCCGTCGGTCGAACTCTTCCACAACCTCATCCACATCTGTGGACAGGTTGCGGACAGGGATGCTGGCTGGCCGACCTCGGTGGGGAAGGACCGACGGGATCCGGTGCTCCTTCATCCTCACCACCGTGATCCGATGGGAGGGGAACCGGCCCCGGTCGACAGCCGCGGACCGTACACCGACGGGATCCGGGCACGCAAGCGTCGGTCCGTGCGTGGGGTGCGGGCCGGGGCCAACCCGTGTACGACGCGGCAGCGGTTGGCCGCACAACGCGCACACCGGTAGCCTACGTCGACCCCTCCGCACCGGCTCTCCGTTGCGGTCGTCCGTCGCGTCGTCCCGCTCTTGACCGGATGGACGCTCGTCGGGGACCGCGCGCCTGGCCACGCCGCGTGCCACCTCTCAGAACCCGGAGCACCGTCGTGAAGCGCACGTTCCAGCCCAACAACCGCCGTCGTAGCCGCAAGCACGGGTTCCGTGCCCGGATGCAGACCAAGGCGGGTCGGCGCATCATCAAGAGCCGTCGCAGCCGCGGCCGGACCAAGCTGTCGGCGTGACCCCGGTGGCCCCTGCCCACGGGACGATCCGGTCCGGTCGTGACATCGCACGGGCTGTGCGGTCGTCGCGGCAGCGGGCCGGGCGCCACCTCGTGGTGCATGCCATCGAGCGCGGCGACGAGCGACCGGCGCGCGTCGCGGTCATCGCGTCGCGCCGCGTGGGCGGGGCGGTCCAGCGCAACCGGGCCAAGCGCCTGCTCCGGGAGGCGACCCGCCACCTCCCCCTGCGTCCGGGGATCGACCTGGTGCTCGTCGCTCGCGCGCGATGCGCACGAAGCAACCTGAACGAGGTCCTCGACGAGCTCACCGGGCTCGCGAGCGACCTCGCTGTCGATGCGGTCCGCGAGGAGGCGCAGCGGTGAGCCTCGCACCGGAGACCGACGCCCGGTCCTCCGCCGGGTCACCAGCACGGCTGTGGGTCCGGCTGCGGTCCGGGATCCAGCACCTGGCCTTGCTGCCGATCTACCTGTGGCGCAGCACCGGGCCCATGCGGGCGCCGCGCTGCCGGTTCCATCCGACCTGCTCGACCTACGCGATCGGCGCGGTCCGTGGCCACGGCGTCCTGCGCGGCACCGTCCTGGCCTCGCGGCGCGTCGGCCGCTGTCATCCCTGGAACGCCGGGGGGTTCGATCACGTGCCCGACCCCAGCGATCGATCCGCGTGGCGTCGCCGCCGCTGACCACTCCCCCTGACCCGCACAGCGAACAGGCCCCCTCGTGTTCAACTCCATCGGTCAGAGCATCATGGCCTTCCTGGAGGCGGTGCTGACCTTCCTGCACGGCCTCGTGGAGCCCGTCTTCGGGGTGCACAGCTGGGGTTGGGCGATCATCCTCCTCACGCTGGCCGTGCGGGTGCTGCTGCTTCCGCTCGCCATCAAGCAGACCCGTTCCATGCGGGCGATGCAGGCCATCCAGCCCAAGATGAAGGCGATCCAGGCCAAGTACAAGGTCGACCGGGACCTGATGCGCAAGGACCCGGAGCGGTACCGGGCCAAGAAGCAGAAGATGAACGAGGAGATGATGGCCCTCTACCAGGAGGAGGGCGTCAACCCTGCAGCCAGCTGTCTCCCGTTGCTCGCGCAGGCACCGGTCTTCATCGCCCTGTTCTGGGCTATCCGCGGCATGGACGAGCTCCAGAACGCACCCTTCTACTTCTTCACGGACTTCATCACCGTCGGGGAGGACGGGTTCACCGGGCTCGGCGCCCTGGTCAGCGCGGCCGGGTGGCCGGGGTGGCTGTTGATCGTGGTCATGTCCGGGACCATGTTCGTCACGCAGAAGCAGATGATGGCGCGTACCGCCGCCACCGGCGCGGACAACCCGATGGCGCAGCAGCAGAAGATCCTGCTGTACGTCATGCCGCTGTTCCTGGCCGTCATCTCCTTCCAGTTCATGCTGGGCCTGCTGCTCTACTGGGTGACGACCAACATCTGGCAGATCGTGCAGCAGTGGATCATCCTGCGCGATGTCAAGTCGGTGAAGGTGTCGCCGGGTCCGGATACGACGCCGATGTCCGGTGGCAAGGGCGGCGCGACCTCGGGGACCAAGCCTCGCGACGATGCGACACCCCCCGGGTCCGGGCGTCCCGGTGGCGCCTCGTCGGGGAAGCGCGGGTCGCCGCCCGCCAAGCCGCCCAAGGATGATGAGGGCGGGGATCGCCCCCCGACCCGTAGCGACAAGGACGGCCCCCCGTCCGGTGGCCGCAACCCTGCTGGCGGTGGGAAGAAGCCACCGCGGCCACGCCCGGGCGGGAGCTCCGGTGACGCCGGCGGGCCGGGCGGTAGCCATCTCCCGAAACGACGCAACAAGCGCGACTGAACGCGCGAGGAGCCAGACGATGAGCCGAACCATCCGTGCCCAGGGCGGCCGCCTTGAGGACGCACTGCGACGCGCCGTCGAGGACCTGCTCGGTCAGGAGGTGACGCTGGAGTTGCGTGGAGCCGGAGTGCCGGAGTGGGAGGGCCAGGCCCGGTTCGAGGTCGAGGTCGGGGCGACGGTGGATGTCGTCACCGAGGCGCCCCTCAGCGACGACGCAGCGATCGAGGACGTCCCAGCACCCCAGGAGGCCTCCCCTGCTCGGGAGGAGGGCGCGCCGACGCGTTCGACCGCCAACGAGGGGGCGTTCACGGCGGAGGAGCTCGACGAGGAGGCTGATGCGGCCGCGGACTTCCTGGAGGGCCTGCTGGACGCCATGGACCTCCCGGGCGACCTCCGCATCAAGGTGCACGAGGATCACGTCGAGATCGAGGTGATCGAGATCGGGAGTGGCGCGCTGATCGGCCGGCGGGGACAGACGTTGGATGCGATCCAGGAGCTCGTGCGGTGCTCCCTACAGCGGCAGTTCCAGCGGCGCTCGCACGTCAAGGTCGACGCGGAGGGGTACCGGTCGCGTCGGCTGGAGAAGCTGCTGGAGAAGGCGGACGAGGCGATCGACCTGGTCCTCGACACGGGTGAGCCACAGCGCCTGGAGCCGATGGACGTGTTCGAGCGGAAGGCGGTCCACCACCTCGTTGCGGAGGTCGACGGCTTGTCGAGCCGGAGTCAGGGGCGTGAGCCATCGCGGCGGGTGGTGATCGAGGCCGACTGAGGCTCGGTCCTCCACCAGGTGCCCGGGCTGCGGCCCGGGCATCGTCATCTCCACGGCGATCTATGTATAGCAAAGGCTAGGATAGATAGTGCAGTCTTCCGCCGGGCTTCGCCCCGTCGCGGAGGTGTGCGATGTGCCGCGCCGCATCGGGAGGAAGGCCGACGGCGGACCGTGATCGGCGGGTGGGGCAGCCGGACCGGGGGCGGAGCGGGCACGATGGACCCGTGGCGGGCGGACGGTCGCGGCGTCAGGTCAGGCCGACCGGTGATCGGGTGGCGGTCGATCCGATCGGCATGGCGTCAACGGGGGATCGAGGCCTCGCGGGTGCCGCGAGAAGGGTTCGGGCGCCGGGTGGTCCACAGGGCAGGGCGCGTACGACGGCAAGGTCGGCGTTCCACGTGGAACGGTGTCAAGGACGAGCCCGGACCGAGGTTCGGTGAGGTGGCGCCGGTGGCCCCGTCGATCCGTCGCCATCCTGCGCGAGCGAGGTGCCGCCGGGAGTGCGCGCCACACGCGGCGGCGACCGCCGCACGAAGCTCGCGGGGTGGCGTTCCTGAGCTAGCGACCGTCGGCGACGGTTCCACGTGGAACACGCCACCGAACCCCCCGTCCGTGTACGCTGCTCCGATGGAAAGCCTCGAACTGTCCGCACCGCTGGTCCGCTTGGCCTCGCTCATCAGGGGCTCGCCCCACAACCTCGTGTCGCGGTCCGCGCGCGAGGAGTTGCTGTCACGCCACATCCCGGAGTCGGTGCTGCTGGCCCGCCAACTTCCCGTCTCGGAGCGTCCCCTCCGCCTGCTGGATGTTGGCAGTGGTGGAGGACTACCCGGGCTGGTCATCGCGCTCGAGCGCCCCGATCTGCAGGTCGCGCTCCTCGAGGCCAAGCAGAAGAAGGTCGACTTCCTTCGGGGAGCCATCAGCGAGCTCGGTCTGGACGTCGTGGTCCACCACGGTCGTGCCGAGGATCTGAGCCGGACGGACCTCGGCGGAGCGTTCGACCTGGTCACGGCGAGGGCGGTGGCTCCGTTGGAGCGGCTCGTGCCGTGGACGATCCCCTACCTGCGTCCGGGGGGCCTCCTCTTCGCGGTCAAGGGTGAACGCTGGCAGGATGAGGTGATCGACGCACGAACGGTGCTCGCACGCGCAGGCGCGGCCGTGATCGAGGCACCCGCACCCGCCAGCGGGCCCGCCGCGGGCCCGCGCATCGTCCTGATCGCCAGGACGAGGCCCATAGAAACCACGGATATGACATGAGGGAACATGGGATCATCATCACATGAGGCCGTCGTCCTCGGGATCGCGAACCAGAAGGGCGGCGTCGGGAAGACCACGACCGCCGTCAGCCTGGCGAGTGGCCTCGCGTTGCTGGGTGCCCGGGTGTTGGCCATCGACCTCGATCCCCAGGGCAACGCCAGCACCGGGCTCGGGATCCGCATCGATGAGGGTGAGCCGTCGACGTACGGTGTGCTCGTGGACGGCGATGCCGTGGAGGAGGCGATCCGTCCCACGGACATCGACGGTCTGGACCTCCTGCCGTCCTCCCTCGACCTCGCCGGGGCGGAGGTCGAGCTCGTGCCGGCGTTCTCACGCGAGCACCGGCTCGAGCGGGCCCTGGGTGACCTGCGCACGCGCTACGACGTGATCATCGTGGACTGCCCCCCCTCCCTGGGTCTGCTGACGATCAACGCGCTCGTCGCCGCCGACCAGATCCTGGTCCCGATCCAGTGCGAGTACTACGCCTTGGAGGGGCTCAGCCAGCTGTTGCGGACCGTCGAACTGGTCGAGCAGAACCTGAACCGTGGACTCCACGTGGGCGGGGTCGTCCTGACGATGTTCGACGCCAGGACGAACCTGTCGCAGCAGGTGGTCGAGGAGGTCCGCAACCACTTCGGTGACCTGACCTACACCACCGTCATCCCCCGCAGTGTGCGGCTGTCCGAGGCGCCCAGCTTCGGTCAGCCGATCGTGCTCTACGACCCGTCCAGCCGAGGGGCGCGGGCCTACAGCCGCCTGGCGCGCGAGGTGTCGCTGCGGCTCGCGCTCCCCGTCGACCTGCCCGCCGAGACCGAGGTCGAGCGGCTGCTGGGGCGGAGTTTCACGGTGCCGCCGAGCGCAGCACCGGTCCTGCACGAGGAGGAGCCCGGATGAGCCGCCGGACCGGACTGGGACGCGGACTCGCCGCGCTGATCCCGCCCGCGCCCGAGGAGCAGGCGTCCGAGGCGGCAGAGCTGCCTGACCCACCTGCGGCCAGCGAGGCGGCCGAACCCGAGGCTGAACGTGCGCCGACGGAGACCCCGCGGGCGCGACCTGAGCGGGAGGCGGCTCCTTCGGACGACCACCCGGAGCGGGGGGACCGTTACGAGGCTGCGGCCGAGCCGGGCTCCACGGTCGACCGCAGGGAGGGTCGGGACCTCGGTTATGCCGAGATCGATCCGGAGCGGATCATCCCGAACCCGCGCCAGCCACGGGAGGTCTTCGACCCGGAGGAGCTCGAGGGGCTCGCCACGTCCTTGGCGGACATCGGCATGCTGCAGCCGCTCGTGGTGCGTCCCCTCGCCGATGGTGGGTACGAGCTGATCGCCGGGGAGCGCCGCTGGCGGGCAGCCCGGCTGGCGGGGCTCGAGCGGGTGCCGGCGCTGGTGCGCCACACGGAGGACGCCGACCTGCTCAAGGAGGCACTGGTCGAGAACATCCACCGGGTGCAACTCAACCCCCTGGAGGAAGCGGCGGCGTACCAGCAGTTGCTGCAGGAGTTCGACGTCACCCAGGAGGAGCTCGCGACCCGGCTCGGCCGTTCGCGACCGTCCATCAGCAACGCCATCCGGCTGCTCCAGTTACCGGCAGCGGTCCAGCGTCGGGTCGCCGCCGGCGTCCTGAGCGCGGGACACGCGAAGGTGCTGCTGGCGCTCCCCGATCATCGCGAGCAGCTCCGCCTGGCCGAGCGCATCGTGGCCGAGGGCCTGTCCGTGCGTGCGACGGAGGAGCACGTCCGGCTGCGGCTCACCGAGGGTGCGGGTCCGCGCCGCTCACCCGCACCGCGGACGCCCACCGCCCCCGGCCTGGTGGAGCTCCAGGACGACCTGTCCGATGCCCTCCAGGCCCGGGTACGGATCAGCATGGGCGCCCGCAAGGGCCGGCTCGCGGTCGAGTTCACCTCCGTGGAGGAGCTGGAGCGCATCGTCGCGGTGATCGCGGACGGGCTCGCCGGCGGCCCGGCTCGCGCGAAGGGCGACGCGGTGGCAGCGTCCGGGTGGGACGCCGACGAGCCGCTCAGTCCGTGGGAGGACGATGCTCCGTGACCTGACCGGTCTCGTCAGCCAGCAGGGCGAGCTCGGCGAGGTCCACGAAGAGGCCACACGCGACCACGCCGGGCAGGAGGGTGATCCAGGCCTCCTCGAGCGCCGGATCCTCGATGCCGCCGTCCAGCCGTACGTCCAGCAGGTTGTTCCCGTTGTCCGTCACGGCCGCCGGCCCACCACCCGCGCGTCGTAGCTCCACCTCGTAGCCGCGCTGGCGCAACCGGCGTGTCACGGGTCCGAGCGCGAACGGCACCACCTCGACCGGCAGGGGGAAGGTGTCGGCGAGCCGGGGCACGAGCTTGTCGGTCGTGGCGATGAGCACGAACCGGTCCGCCATGGAGGCGACGACCTTCTCGCGCAGCAGGGCACCACCGCCGCCCTTGGTGGCGGTCAGCGACGCATCGACCTGGTCCGCGCCGTCGATCGCGAGGTCGAGCTGCCCGGCCTCGCCCGGATCGAGCAGCGCGATCCCGAGCTGGCGGGCGTAGGCCGCCGTGGCCTCCGAGGTCGGCACGCCCGCGACGTCCAACCCGCGTTCGGCGATCGCGGCCAGCAGGTGCCCCATGGTCGTGCCCGACCCCAGCCCCAGCCGCATCCCGCCCTCGATCAGGTCCGCCGCAGCCAGGGCGACCGCTCGCTTGCGTTCCTCAGGGGTCATGGGGTCCTCGTTCCCGTCGATCGCCAGTCCAGCAGCAGGGTGGGGAGCTCCCCGAGGCCCTCGAGCACCAGGTCCGGTTCGTCGACCCCGTCGGGGAGGTCCTGGAGCTGTCCCCAGGGGCCGCGCCGGAGCCAGCAGGTCCGAAGGCCCTGCGCCGCGGCCGGGAGCACGTCGTTGTCGATGCGGTCACCGACGTACAGCACCCGGGCGGGATCGTCCCGCTCGGCCAGCTCCAGGACGGCCTCGAAGAAGGCCGGGTCGGGCTTGCTGACGCCGAGCTCCTCCGACGTGCGGCAGCCATGGACCCCGAGCTGCAACGCCTCGAGCTGCGCCGTGCGGCGGGCCGGCTGGTTCCCGATGATCAGGAGCCGGAAGCCGGCGGTCCGCAGCTCGCTCAGGCACCGGCGGACATCCGGGTAGAGGTCGTCCTCACGGAAGCCGCCGTAGCGACGCTCGTGTTCGTCCTCGAGCTCCTGCCAGTCCAGGTTCGGTGCGACGTGTGCGAAGACGGCCGCAACGTGCTCTCCCTGGAGCACCGCCGCCCCGAGCACCGACGCGAAGGTCAGGGGTGACACGCCGACGAGGTCGGCCCAGATGCTCCAGACCCGGGACTCGTCGATCAGCACCTCGCCCACGTCGAAGACCACCGTGTCCGGCGCGGGGGGGAGGTCCTCCACGGCCTCCTCGACGCTCATGGCGACGTGGCCGCGTCACGGACGGCGAGCTCGACCAGCCGTTCGCACAGGGCGGGGAAGCTGAGGGAGGCGGCCTCGGCGGCCAGCGGCACCAGCGAGGTCTCGGTCAGGCCGGGGCAGGTGTCGAGCTCGAGCAGCCACGGGGTGCCGTCCACGTCGACGATGAGGTCCGCCCGCGAGATGTGGCGTGCCCCGACCGCATCCACCGCCATGAGCGCGGTGCTGGCGCAGGCGGTCGCGACCTCGTCGCGCAGCCGGGCAGGGGCGTGGAACTCGGTGGCCCCGGGGGTGTAGCGGGCCGCGAAGTCGTAGGCCCCGGCCTTCGGCTGGATCTCCACGGCCGGGAGCGCCTGCCCGTCCAGGACGGTGACCGCCACCTCGGTGCCCGCGACGAACCGTTCGATCAGCACCGCGTCGGCGTAGGAGAACGCCCCGACGATGGCCTGGGGAAGCCGGGCCGGATCGTCCACGATGGTCAGCCCGAGGGAGGAGCCGCCTGTCGCCGGCTTCACCACCAGCGGCACCGACAGCTCGGCGGCGATCCGGTCCACCGCGGCGCTCGCCCCCATCTCGCGGAACGCCTGCTGGCTGAGCGTGACCCGCTCGGGAACCTGCAGCCCCGCGCGCGCGAACAGGCCCTGGGCGATGGGCTTGTTCCAGGCGAGCGAGCTGGCCAGCACGTCGGGACCGGTGTAGGGCAGCCCGATCAGCTCCAGCAGGGACTGGATCGTGCCGTCCTCACCCGCGGAGCCGTGCAGCGCGAGGAAGGCGACGTCGAACCCGCCCGCATCGAGGGTGTGCACCAGCTCACCGTCCACGTCCAGCGCGGTGACCGCGTACCCGAGGTCACGGAGGGCGTCGGTGACCCGCGATCCCGACCGCAGGCTGACCTCCCGCTCCAGGGAGATGCCACCGGACAGGACGGCGATCGAGGTGCGCTCGGACATCGGGGCTCCTTCGTGGGCCGCGGGCCGGGTCGGGGCGATCAGCCACCGACACCAGGGGTCGGACGCGTCGGCTTCCGGTCGGGTGCGGGGGGATGCTCGCCGTAGACGGCGCGGACCAGGTCGAGCTCGTCGTGGAGCAGCTCACCGAGCCGCTGCACCCCGTCCGGGATGCGGCGCACCTCCGGGTAGCTGAAGCACAGCCGCATCTGGTCGCCGCCGCTGCCATCGGCGTAGAACCCCCGTCCGGGGACGTAGGCGACACGGTGGTTGACGGCCTTGGCGAGCAGGTCCGAGGTGTCGATCCCCGGCGGCACGGTGAGCCAGACGTAGAAGGCGCCCGCGGGGACGGTCCAGTGGACGCCCGTCGGCATCTCGTGGTCGAGGGCCGTCAGCATGGCCTCCGCCTTGACGCGGTACAGCTCGGTGAAGCGCCGGATCTGGTCCTGCCAGGGCTGGGTGGCCAACCACCGTTCCACGATCATCTGGGTCAGGTTCGACGGGCACAGGTCACCGGCCTCGCGCAGCAGCACCAGCTTGTCGCGGATCGGTCCGGGCGCCGCGATCCAGCCGGTGCGCACACCGGGGGCGAAGATCTTCGACATCGTGCCGATGTAGACCACCCGGTCGGGGATCATCGAGCGCAGGCTCGGTAGCGTCTTGCCGGCGAAGTCGAGCAGGCCGTACGGGTTGTCCTCGACCACGAGCAGGTCGTGCTGCTCGGCCAGCGCCGCCAGCCGGTGGCGTCGCTCCACCGACAACGAGACGCCGGCGGGGTTCTGGTGGTTCGGGATCGTGTAGAGGTACTTGGCCCGTCGGCCCTCCGTCGCCAGCCGCGTCAGGGCCTCCTCGAGCGCGTCGACGTCCATGCCGTGCTCGTCCATCGGCACGTGCCGGATGTCGGCCTGGTGGCTGGACATGGCCCCGATGCCCCCGACGTAGGTCGGGCCCTCGGCCAGCACGATGTCCCCCGGATCGAGGAAGCACTTGGCCACCAGCTCCAGCGCCTGCTGGCCACCGACGGTGACGACCAGATCGTCGGCGTGACCGGGGACCCCCTCGTGGTGCATCACCTCCACCAGCTGTTCGCGCAGCTCGGGGCGGCCCTGGCCGCCGCCGTACTGCAGCGCGACCGCGCCGGTCTCGCGGATCACCGCGGCGACCACCCGCTCGACCTCGGCGAGATCGAGCGCGTCGATCGCGGGCATGCCCCCGGCGAAGGAGACCACCTCCGGTCGCGAAGCGACGGCGAACAGCGCCCGGATCTCCGAGGCGCTCATCCCGGTCACCCGGGCGGCGTAGCGGGAGAGGTAGGGGTCGGTGTCGAGCCGCACGCTCTCCTCCAGGCTGCCGGTCGGGGCGAGGCCGCCGACCGGTGCGGGTCGGGTCCGGGGCCGGTGGCACCGCTACAGTCGAGCGTAGCGAGCGTGATGGGCGCGCCGGTCACCGGTGCCGAGGCAGGCACCGGCATGCGACGGCTGCGACCACCCGCCGTCCCGCTGCAGCGAGGAGGGGCCGTGTACGACGACGACGGTCGACCCGACCCGGCGCAGCCCACCCACCACGTTGCGCCGGGTGGCTGGCGCCGCATCCTGGCCGGCTTCCTCGTCGGTGCGGCCGTGGGTGCCGCCATCGCCCTGCTCCTGCCGCGGGACGACGGCCCGGTCCGCACGCGCCCGGGGGACTGAGCGGTGCGGCGCGCCGTCCCCTTGACGGGTGACGTGCTCGCGGGGCTGCCGGACCCCTGCCGGCGCTGCCTGTTCTGGGAGCATGGCGCACCCTGCCCGCAGCCGCGGTCCGGGAACGTCCTGGCGGGCCTGGCTCCCTCCCTGACGGCGCGGGAGGTGGGCCGCGACGCGCACGAACGCAAGCGCTCCTGGGTCGACGCCGAGGTGGCGGCCGGCCATCCGCCGGGGGTGGTGCTGTGGTCGGGTGCGGGCCGTGACCCGCGACCGACGAGCGCGCAGGGGGTGCCGGCGGTGGCAGGGTTCGCCTTGTTCGCGACCGCCGACCGTGTCGCACCGCGGGCCGCCCCGGCCCCGCACGCCAGCGCGGATGCCCTGCTGCTGGCCACCGCCTGGGTCAGCCCCACCGAACGTTCGCAGGCTCTGGGTCGCGTCCTGCTCCATCAGGCGCTGCGGGTCGCGGTCCGGCGCGACCTCGCCGCGGTCGAGGCCTACGGTGACCGCCGCTTCCGGGAGCGGGCCTGCCTGCTGCCCGCCACCTGGCTGCTGCACGAGGGGTTCCGGGTGCACCGCGAGCACCCGCGGGTGCCGCTGCTGCGGCTGGAGACGCGCCGGCTCGCCCGCTGGACCGAGCAGCTCGAGCACGCCTGGGACGAGGTGCTGGGGCACCTGCCGGAGCTGGTGCCCGCCCCCCGCCAGAGCGGTACGGTCGCGCGGACGGATGGTTCGATGTCGAGACATCCCACCGGTCCGGCGCCGTCCACCTGAACACCCGAGTACCTCCACGACCCCGGAGGCTCCGCCCGCGACGACCCGGAGCGACGTGCGCGCCTACCGCGACCTGCTGGCCCACCGCGACGCGCGGTGGCCACTGCTCACCTCCATGGTCGCCCGGTTGACCCCCGGGATGATGATCCTCGCGCTGGTGCTGCTGCTGCGCGAGGCGGGGTACAGCTACGCCGCTGCCGGCCTGGTCAGCGCCGGTCACCAGCTCGGTGTGGGGGTCGCCTCACCGATCCAGGGGCGGCTCGTCGATCGCATCGGGCAGGTGCGCATCCTGGTCCCCGATGCCGCGGGCTACCTGGCGGGCACCGTGGCGCTGGCCCTGGCGGCGACGCGCGGAGCGGTCGTGCCGACCCTGGTCGCGATCGCGTTCGCGACCGGCGCGCTCTACCCCCCGGTGACGGCCGCCTCGCGGGTCCTGTTGTCACGCCTGTTCCCGACCGGGCAGCTGCGCGAGACCGCGTTCGCGCTCTCGTCGATCTCCGTCGAGCTGGGCTTCGTGCTGGGGCCCCTGCTGGCGGTGTGGGTCGCGGAGGCCGCGAACGCCGGCGCGGCCGTCGTGCTGGCCGGCGTCTTCGCGGCCAGCGGTTCGGTGACCTATGCCGCGACCGGTGCCGCCCGCTCGATGCCACCCCGGGTCGGGCGGCGGCCGAGCGGCGGTGCGTTGCGAGCGCCCGGGGTCCGGGTCATCGTGGTCGCCATCGGGTCGGCGGCGGTGGCGTTCGGTGTCCTCGATATCACGATCCCGGCGGTGGCCGAGTTCGCCGGTGACCGCAGCGACGCCGGTCGGCTGGTCGCGACGCTGGCCTCCGGCAGCCTGCTCAGCGGCATCGTCTACGGCGGGCGGATGTGGCCGGGCACACTGGCGGTCCGGCTGCGCTTCCTGGCCGCGACGTTGGCTGCAGGCATGCTGCTCCTCCCGTTGACGGTCCATGACCTCCCGCTGTTCACCGTCGGGCTGTTCGTCGCGGGCGTGTTCCTGGCGCCGACCACCATCGTGGCGTTCCAGCTGCTCGACGACCTGGCCATCCGGGGGACCCAGACGGAGGCCCAGGCCTGGCTGCAGACGGCGGTCGTGGTCGGCGTGGCCGCCGGGGCGAGCCTCTCGGGCTGGGCGGTGGATGCCCGCGGCCCGGCGGTCGCCTTCGGCATCGGGGCGGCGATGGTGGCGCTCGCGGCTCTGATCGCCCACCTGTGGCGACGGGACCTGGCGGTCGACCGGGTCGACAGCCCGCTGCCCGGGTGAGCTCACCCCGCCTGGGCGGGGACCCCCACCAGGTAGGTGACCACCGCGTCGGTGAGCGCGGCGGCGATGCGCTGCTGGACCTGCGGGTCCGCCAGCGCGCGACCCTCGTCGGGATGGGTCAGGAACCCCGGCTCGATCACCGCTGCCGGCGGCCGCGACTCGCGCACGATCGCGAGCGTGCTCGGGTGGACCCGGCAGTCCTCGGTGCCGGTCGCCGCCAGGACCGCGTCGAGGCAGAGCTGCGCCAGCTGTCGTCCCCGCTCGGAGATCTGGACCTCGGTGCCGAAGTGGTACGCCGCCGCACCCCGACCGTGCGGTGAGGCCACGCCGTTGGCGTGGACGGAGACGATCAGCTCGACGTCCTCGGCGTTGGCCTGCGCAGCCCGCTCCGACGGGGTCGGGGAGGTCCCGGGCCCACGGCTGAGCACGACGTGCGCACCGAGGGCAGCGAGCCGGCCCTCGAGTGCCTGGCAGATCCCCCACGTGACCTCGTGCTCGGGGACCCCGTCCGGGGAGGTCAGGCCCGGGTCCGCGACGCTGTGGCCGGGATCGACCATGAGCCGAGTGCCGGCGACGGTGCGGCGCCGGGGTCTGCGCAGCGCCTCACGCTCCCGGACGCCCGCGACCGGTTCCTCCTGGTGGGCCCGGTGCAGGCGGACGAGGTGCGCGATGGTCTCCGGGCCGGCGATGCCGTCCTCGAGCAGCCCGGCGTTCAGTTGGAACTCCCGCACCGCGGCGACGGTCTGCGGGCCGTACAGCCCGTCGTCGTAGCCGCTGTCGAAGCCGAGCCGGTTGCAGCGGCGCTGGAGGTCCCGGATGTCATCGCCGTACAGCATCGGCCGGGTCGGGTACAGCAGCCGGTCACCGAGCCGGTAGGAGGCGCCGACGAGCGCCTGCCAGGTCTCCGGTCCGACGATGCCGTCGGCGATCAGCCCGCGCTGCTGCTGGAAGGCACGCACCGCCGCCTCGGTGTCGTGGTCGAAGACCGACGGGTCCCCGCCGCAGGCGTACCCGAGCGCCTCGAGGCGGCGCTCGATGTCCTCGACCCCGGGGCCGGTGCTGCCACGTCGGATCAGCTCCACGGGAGGAGCCTAGGAGAGCGACGCGGTCCGAGCGGCACCGCCGCCGTACACGAGCCCGGAGGCCGGGTCACGGCGCCGGCCGCTCGAACACGTCCGCCCCGGCGGGCGCGAAACCCATCGCCGTGACGTAGCGGCGGTGGGCCTCGACCTGTGCCCGGGTCCGTAGCCGTGTGATGCCGTACGGCGCGAACAGCGCCTCCGTGGCGTAGAAGCGCGTGCCGGCACGCTGGTCGCGGTGCGCGGGCGTGACGTAGTCGAGGTCGATCGTCGCCACCTCGCCGTCCTGGCTCGCCAGGACGACGCCCACGGGGATCCCGTCGCGCAGCACCGCCCAGGCCAGATGGTCGTCGTGGATCCCGGTGAAGTCCGGTTGGAACCGGGCGATGTCCTCGTCGTGGAAGGCCACGAACCGCTGCAGCAAGGGGGAGGTCGGCGGGGTGGACACCACCTCGAAGTAGGCGTCCGCCGCCTTGTCACGCACCATCCGGGCCAGGTAGTAGAGGTCGATCAGCACGATCGCGCCGTTGGTCAGCATGACCGGCAGGGAGCCGATCAGGCCGCCGTACACGGTGAACACGATCGCGCCGACCAGGTTGATGATGCGGAGGCGCCACAACGACGCCATGAGCAGGCTCAGGACGATCAGCGCGGAGGCGAGGTAGCCGATCAGCTCGACGACGGACACGGCCTGCAGCGCCCCGTCAGCCGAGGTAGGCCCGGAGATCCTTGGTCAGTGCCGCCTTGCCCTTGGCCCCGACGATCTTCTTGTCGATGCGGCCACCCTTGAACACCAGCAGGGTCGGGATCGACATGATCCCGTACTCGCGGGCGGTGTCGGGGTTGTCGTCCACGTTCAGCTTGACCACCTTGAGCGTGGCCGCGTTCTCGTCGGCGATCTCGTCGACGATCGGCGAGACCATCTTGCAGGGCCCGCACCACTCGGCCCAGAAGTCGACGAGGACGGGACGGTCGGCCTCCAGGACCTCCTCGGTCCACTGTGCGGAGGTGACGGGGCTGGCGGGCATGGTGGTCCTCCTCGGCGGGCGGGTCGTGGGTCGGTGCCCGGGGCGGGCACCGTAGCGGCCGGTGGTGTGCGCGGGCACGGGCCCGCGCCGGGTCAGCTCAGCTCGCGGAGGCGGCCGCGGGCTCGGGTGCTGCGGCCGGCACCGCGTCGCTGCCGGCGAGGTAGCGCTCCGCGTCGATCGCGGCCCGGCACCCGGTGCCGGCCGCCGTCACCGCCTGGCGGTAGGTGTGGTCCATGACGTCACCGCAGGCGAACACGCCGGGCACCCCGGTGGCGGTGGAGGGCTCGTCGACGATCAGGTAGCCCTCGTCGTCGGTCTCGAGGACGTCGTCGAACAGCCACGTGTTCGGGATGTGGCCGATGGCCAGGAACAGCCCGTCGGCATCCAGCTCCCGGGTCTCGCCCGTGACCGTGTCCTCGAGCACCACGCCGCTCATCGTCCCGTCGGTGCCGAGCACGCGCTCGACCACGGCGTTGAGGGCGAACTCGATGCGGTCGTTCCTGAAGGCCCGCTCCTGCAGGATCACCGACGCGCGGAGCTGGTCGCGACGGTGCACGACCGTGACCTTGGAGGCGAACTTGGTCAGGAAGATGGCCTCCTCCATGGCCGAGTCACCACCGCCGACGACCAGGACGTGCTTGTCGCGGAAGAAGAAGCCGTCGCAGGTGGCGCAGGCGGACACGCCGGCCCCCCACAGCTCGTCCTCGCCCGGCACCTCGAGACGGCGGGGCTTCGCGCCGGTGGCGATGATCAGCGAGCGGGTCCGCAGCGTCAGGCCGGATCCGGTCGTGAGCGTCTTGACCGTGCCGGTCAGCTCCACCGAGGTGACGTCCTCGGTCACGAAACGCGTCCCGAAGCGGGCGGCCTGGTCGCGCATGCTCTGGATCAGCTCGGGGCCCATCACGCCGTCGGGGAAGCCGGGGAAGTTCTCGACGTCGGTGGTCAGGGTCAGCTGCCCGCCGGTCGGACCGCCGTCGGTGACGCCTTCGATCAGCAGGGGCTCGAGCGCGGCACGGGCCGCGTAGATCGCCGCGGTCAGGCCGGCCGGGCCTGAGCCGATGATGATGGCGTCGTGGACGGTGTCCTCGAGCTCGCTCGTGCCGGTCGGCTCGCTGGACGGCGCGGGGGCACCGCCGGGGGACAGGGTGATGCCGGGGAACTGCGACATGGGAACCTCGAACGTGGGGCCGCGTGACGCGGGTACGGGTCGCGGGGAGACGAGCCACGGTCCGCCGGTGGTCGGGAGCGGGCGGTCGGCTCGCGAAGGTCTCGCTCGGAGGAACGTGGACGGGACGCAGGCTATTCCGGGGTCCGGCCCGGTGGCCAGGCCGTACCCTGGGCGCATGCCCGCCCCGACCGCCTGTGCCCAGCATCCGGACGTCCAGACCCGGCTGCGGTGCTCGTCGTGTGACCGACCGATCTGCCCCGCCTGCGGCCAGGAGGCGGCGGTGGGCTACAAGTGCCCGGCCTGCGCCCGCCACCTCGACGCCACCACGTCCACGCGTCCCCGATCGGGCGGGGGAGCGCTCGAGCGCCTGGTCGGCCGTGCGAACGCCTCGCGGCGACCCTCGACGCCCTCGGGTGCGGCCGGTGACCGGCTGCCGCTCGCGATCGGGCTGCGCGCGACGTTGGTCGGGTTCGCCGCCGTGGTGGGGGGTGGGCTCGTGCTCGCCCCGGTCCTGCAGGGTGGGTTCCTGTTCCTGCTCTCCTCCGGGGCGATCGGGTGGGCGGTGGCGCGCGCGGTCTACTGGGGCAGCACCGAGGTCGACTCGCCCTACCTCCGCGCCATCGCGATGACCTTCGCCGGGTTCAGCGTGGCGGTCGCCCTGGCCGTCGCGGGCATCGGCACGGCCCCGGCCGGGCTGCTCTTCCTCGCCTATCCCGCCGCGGTGTACGGCGGCTGGATCGTGGTCCGCGGGCGCTGAGCGCGGGGCGTCACGACTGCGCGAAGCGCAGCACCTGGCAGCTGGCCCGCTCGAGGGTCCACACCTCCGCGCGTGTGTACGTGCCGGCGTCCGGGTCGAGGGTGGCCAGACCGATCTGCAGTGCCGGCACGCGGTCCACCTCGAGGAGCTCGATGAGGACGGGGATGGCGGCGGTCCCGGCCTCGAGCAGCTCGGCCACACAGCGCTGGATGACCTCGAGGTCCGGGGGCGGGATCTCGCGGCCGTCCGCGGTGGTGAGCGCGGGGGCCTGGACCTCGCGCTCGGTGTCCTGCGACGCGGCGACGTCCGCATCGGACGTGGCGCCGACCCCGAGCCGGGCCTGCGCCGCCTCGGCCAGCGCCGTCGCCTCCACGTCGCCGAGCGCAGCTGCGGTGATCTGCTGCAGCGGCGCGGCCGCCAGGGCGAGGTCCAGGTCCTCGGTGGTGACCTGGCGCTCGTCGGCGAGCACGACGGGCAGCTCCGGCAGCAGCGACCGGGCGTCCGGCGCCGCCTCGGGTGCGGATCCGGCCGTCTCCTCCCCGTCGTCCGCGGCCTCGTCCATGGCGTCCAGCGCCAGCGATGCGGCGCTGTCGTCCCCGCCGCGCTGCGGGAGCAGACGCTCGACCCCGAGGACGCCGACGGCCAGGACGGCGAGCCCTGCCGCGACCCCCCCGATGGCCACCGGTAGGCGACGGCGCGCTCGACGCCCGGCCAGCGCGTCGCGCCGTCCCAGCGCCTCCGCGGTGGTGGGTGCGGCCGCGGCGACGCGCGGGGTGTCCGCGTCCAGCGCGGCACGCAGGACCGGTTCGAGCCGTGTGTCGAGCCGCTCGCGGGCACCCGGCGGTAGCTCGGTCGCGGCGATCGTCGCCAGCTCCTCGTCGATGGCCCGCATCCGCGCCAGCTCTGCCCGCAGCACCGCATCACCGGCGAGCGCGGCCTCCAGGGCCTGCTGCTCGTCGGGCTCCAGCGCTCCATCGAGGTAGCGGGAGAGGCGGTCGGTGTCGTCCACGGGTGCTCCGGTCGGCGGACGGGTCAGGGGTAGGACGTGTCGGGGCGAGGTGGGGTTGCAGCGGGTCGGCTCTCGGCATCGCCGGTCGGTGCCGCCTCCGCCAGCAGCGCGGCCAGACGGGTCCGTGCCCGCGAGACACGGCTCTTGACCGTGCCCACCGCGAGGCCGAGCGCGGCGCCGGCCTCCTGGTAGCTCAACCCCTCCACGGCGACCAGGATCAGTGCCTGTCGCGAGCCAGCATCCAGCTGGGCCAGGGCGGTCCGGACCGACAGGGCGTCCTCGGTCCCGCTGGTGCGGTCGGCCTCGCTCGGGGCCTCGTCCAGCGTGCTCGGGTCCGCGACAGGGGTCGACGGCCGCCGGGCGTCGTGGCGGACGTGGTCGGTGCAGACGTTGCGGGCCACCCGGTACAGCCAGGTGGACAGCTTCGCCTCGCCGCGGAAGCTGTCGGCGTGGCGGGCGAGCTTGAGGAAGGTCTCCTGGGTGGCGTCCTCGGCATCGCTGGCCGAGCCGAGGGTGTGGAGACAGATCCCGAACACCCGTCGGTGGTAGCGGTCGACGAGCGTGTGGAAGGCCGCCTCGCGCACCCCGGGTCCGCCGCTCGGGGACAGGTAGCGGGCCAGCAGCTCCTCGTCGGTGTCGTCCCGGGCGTCCATCGCCCCGCTCACGACGGTCCGAGGAAGCGGACCTCGGCCACCTCTGCGGTGAACCCGTCGCCGGTGCCGGCCGACAGCCCGGTGATCCACAGCAGCCAGAACCGCTCGGAGGTGACGTTGAAGGAGAACGGCTGCTGGCTCAGGGTGTCGGTCTGGGAGGCGCGCGGCTCGCCCCAGGCGTCGGGGCTCGCCACCTCGCTCGGCAGGATGTCCGTCGCGTACAGCTCGACCGTGAGCCCACCACGGACCAGCTCGAGCGTGAGCCCCCGCACGTCGCGTTCCTGGCCCAGGTCGAAGGCCAGCCCGATGCCGTCCTTCTGCCCGCCGAAGTCGGGCGTGTCGTAGGCCTCGGTCCGCCAGGCGGTCTGAGGGTCCCCGTCGGCGGCGTTGCGGGCCAGGTCCTGGTTGTCCCCCCCGCCCGGGGCGGTCGGGTCGACCACCGATACCTCGACGATCGGGTGGACGACGGCGGTCGTGGCGCCCGGGTCGGATCCCTCGCCCTGCAGGGCGTCGTAGGCGAACACGGCCGCCAGCGTCAGCACGATGCCGCCGACCACGGCGGCGGCGAGCCGGCGGGCGTACTCGCGCCGAGTGGCGGGCATCGGCCCCGAGTACGGCAGTTCCTCGCGGATCGCCGGCAGGGCCTGCTCCTCGTCCCCCGTCGCGCTCGGGAGCAGCGTGGCGGTGACCTCGGCCGGCTTGCTGGCGACCAGCGGCGTCAACGCCGCGGCCATGGCGTCACCGTCGCTGTAGCGGTCCGCTCGGTCGCGCCGCGTCGCCCGGACCAGCACGTCGTCGAGGGCCCGGGGGACGTCCGCACGCAGCTGGCGGGGAGGCAGCGGCTCGTGGGTGAGCCGCAGCGCCGCGGTGGCGGTCGCCGTGTCGCCACTGAAGGCCGGACGTCCGGTCAGGCACTCGTGGAGCACGATCCCGAGCGCGTAGATGTCGGCGCGGGCGTCGACCTCGGTGTCCTCGAGCTGCTCCGGTGCGACGTAGGCGGCGGTGCCGACCACCGTCCCGGGCGTCGTGAGGGTGGCGTCGGTCGAGGACAGCGCCTTGGCGATCCCGAAGTCGGTCACCTTCACCGTGCCGTCCGCGGCGATCAGGATGTTCGCCGGCTTGATGTCGCGGTGCACGAGGCCGTGGCCGTGCGCCTCGCCCAGCGCGGCGGCGACCTGCTCGCCGATCGCCGCGACGACGACCGGGTCGAGCTGGCCCTGGGTACGGACGACCTCACGCAGCGACGGGCCGTCGACGTGCTCCATCACCAGGAAGACGAGGTCGTCCTCGCGTCCGGTGTCGTAGATGCGCACCGCGTTGGGGTGGTTGAGCTGTGCGGCCGCGCGCGCCTCGCGCTCGAAACGTTCCACGACGGTCGGATCGTTCGCGTGGTGCGGGTGCAGCAGCTTGATGGCGACCGTACGCGACAGGTTCTCATCGAAGGCCCGCCAGACGATGGCGGCGCCCCCGGAGGCGATGGGCTCGAGCAGGGCGTAGCGTTCGGCGAGGTGGCTGCGATCCGGCCAGGGCCGCGCACGGGGGTCCTCGGCGGGGATGCTGGCGCCATCCAGCGTGTCGTCCCCCGTGAGCGTGGGGTCGTCGTCCCCGACGAGCACGGGGTTCACGGGCGGCTGCCCGTCGTCGGCGCGGGACCTCGGGCGGTCCTCGGAGGTGGACACCGGTCAGGCCCCGGTGTCGGCACGCCGCGTCGCGCTGCGGGTCACGATGCCGTCGGTCCCCGGCAGCCGGTGCAGCAGCAGCGTCTCGGCGTCGGTGCTGACCTCGATCACCACCGTCGCTCCGTCCTGCTCGAAGACATCCAGCCGCACGTCGCGGTCGCTGGCGACCTCCTCGGCGACCTCGTTGGCCCGCTCCAGGGACCCGGAGGAACCGTAGGCAACCGCGACCGCACGCGCGACCTCGCCGGCCGCATCGTCCACACGCACGGCCGCCAGGACGACGGCCACCACCTCGAACACCACCAGCGCGAGGACCGCGACCGTGGCCACGAGCCGGACGAGCCAGCCGAGGATCATGTCCCCGGCCTCGGGGTCCTGGTAGGTCATCCGGGCGCTCCCGTGCCGTCGTGCTGTGCAGTATCGCGCACCAGCTCGAGCTGTGGGCGTGGCGGCCGACGGCGCAGCGCCCCGGCCAGCAGCAGGACGACCACGAGCACCCCCATCCCGAGCAGCGCCGGTCCGGAGATCGCCGTGGAACGCACCGACAGCGTGCCGCGCGCCAGCTCGCGGGTGCCCGCCGGGTCGCTCACCACGACGGTGACCGGGAAGGTGCCCGTGGACACCGCCTGGGTCGGGAAGCTGACCGTCTGGCTGCTGTCGGGCGCCAGGGTGAGCACCTCCGAGGTGCGCCCCTCCGGCCACAGCAGCCGTCCCTGTGACTGGATCGTGACGGTGACCAGGAGCGTGTCCCCACGGGTGCGCTGCAGGGTGATCGGGATCTGGCCGGTGTCGGCCGTGAGCGTCACGGAGCCAGCGACGACCTCGATCTCCCCGAAGGTCGCGTCCACCGTCCGGCGGACGTCGCGGGCCAGTGCCACCGCGTTGGCCTCCCGCGGCTCGCGGTACCAGCGTGCGGTTGCCCGCAGCAGGTCATCGCGCAGCAGCTCCACCGGTCGGCCATCCAACCGGGTCGTGCCCTCGGGCGAGGCGCCCACGGCCGCGGTCAGGCCGCTCCAAGCCGTCGTCAGCTCCGAGACCAGCTCCGGATCGAGCGGCGCAACATCCGTCGACGCGAGCCCCAGCGTCCCGGGGCTGCGCTGGGCCTCGGCGGCCACACGGCTCGGTGACGCGAAGCGCAACCAGTTCGCTGCAGCGAGGGCGGTGACCACGTCCTCGGCGACCGCGCCGGGGGGGTCCCAGGTCCGGTCGGGCAGCACCACCAGGCCGCGTTGCTCGCCGCGGGGGGCGGTCAGGTAGGCCAGGGCGGACTCCGCGAGCACCCGCTGTGCGGCCAGGACGGGATCCGTCTCCGCGACCTCGTCGAGGGCTGCGGCCAGGTACGGGTCGGCCACCAGCGCGGTCAGGAACCGGCCCGACGGGGCTCGGAGCGTCCGGACCGGTTGCCCCAGATCCGGGTCGGCGCCGAGGGGGGGCAGGTCGGTGACCTCGGCGGGCAGGAGCACCGTCTCGCCCGGCAGGACGTCCAGCACCTCGGGGTCGATCGGGTCGGTGACGAGGTGGACGGCGCCGTCCACGGCCGTGGCGAGCAGGAGCTGGACCCGCCTGCGACCCTCGCTCGCGGCGACGGCGGCGATCTCGCGCTGCACGTCGTCGCCACCGACCAGGGCGGCGAGGTCCGCGTCGGCGTAGCTTGCGCTCACGGGCGCGGCCAGCTGCACCGCCGCCAGGTCGCGGATGCGGCGCAGCAGGGCGGTCGCGCTGACCGCACCGGGATCGCCCGGTCCGACCGTGCGTGCCTCGAGCGCCCCGTCGGGGGTCCGCACCTGGGTCACGTAGCCGTCGGACCGGTCGCTGAGGTCCTCGAGCAGGTGTGCGGCAGGGGCGAGGACCAGCGACGCCGACAGCGGGGCACGCTCGGCGGCGCGAACGATGCGGTCGAGCCGTGAGCCCGCCTGGGTCTCGCGCTCCAGCGCGACCGGGTACGTCCCACCGACGCCACGCCACGGGGCGGCGTCGATCGGCCACAGCAGGCTGGTGAGGAGCGGCGTGTCGACGGTCTCGTTCAGCCAGACCACGGCGGTGACCGCCTCCGCCAGCACCTCGGTCCCGAGCACGACGGCGACGCGCACCGGGTGGACCCCGCCGTCGTCGCCGGCCCAGGGCACCTCCTCCCGGGGGATCGCCACCTCGATGCCCGCCAGCCCCCCGGGTTCGAGCCCGCCGTCGGGGCGCAGGGCCTCGGTGCGCACGGCGATCGGTGAGGTGGGCACCGCACCGGTGAGTGCACCGGCCAGCAGTCCGCGGGTGAGCGCCGCGGGATGCACCTCCACGACCAGCTGGGCACCGACCAGGGGGACCGTCCCGGTCGCCTCCACGACCGCGCGCAGCTCCAGCCTCGTCGGTGCCTCCTGGGCGGACGTCGGGTCCAGGTCCGGCGGGATCGTGCCGGGCCCGAGCACCCCGGCCAGCGCGGTGATCGTCAGGTCCGCGGCGGGCCCCTCCTGCGCGATGGCCGGCCGGCCCATGAGCCCGAGCGCCACGACCGCCACGAGCGCGGCCGTCAGGGCCAGCACGACCGGGCGGCCGCGGGCCCGGACCGACCTCACCCCTCGACCGCGTGCGCGTGGCGGGGAGGCTGGGGCCGGCTCGGCTCGGTGGCCAGGGCCTTCTCCACCAGCTTGCGCTCGTTGCGATGGGCCAGCCGGACCAGCGCGATCTCGATCGGGACCCACTCGACGTGCTCGGCCTCGTCGTCGCGCGGACCCGGCGGCTGCCCGTCCCACCACATGAAGTAGTAGTGCACGAACTTGTGGTAGCGGACCTGGTCCGGGCGCCACACGAACCAGTACTCGATGGTGCCGAGGAGGGTGTCGAGGACCGCGCCGTGTCCGGTCTCCTCCCGGACCTCACGCAGCGCTGCCTCCTCCTGGGTCTCGCCCTCCTCGATACCACCCTTGGGCAGCGTCCACTGCGGCTTGCCGGCCGCGTTGCGCCGGGCGATCAGCAGCACCCAGCGGCGACCGTCCCCGCGGTCGTCACAGACCACGCCACCAGCGGAGGTGGCGCGTTCTGTCGGGTATCGGGCCATGTACCGAGCGTAGCGAGCACCTCCTCAGCCGCGACCCCTAGGCTGACGGGTCCGCAACGAGCGAGAGACGGCGCCCCGACGGCGAGGAGTGAGGCGTGCGCGCACTGGTGCAGCGGGTGGTGCACGCGGCGGTCACGAGCGCCCCGGGCTCGCACGGTCCGTGGGAGGAGACCGGACGGATCGGCGCCGGGCTCGTCGCCCTGGTCGGCGTGACCCACGACGACACCGAGGGAGACGCCCGGACCCTGGCGGACAAGCTCTTCCACCTGCGCATCCTGCCGGACGACGCGGGCGCGATGAACCGCAGCTGCGCGGAGACCGGCGCCGCGCTGCTGGTGGTCCCGCAGTTCACCCTCTACGCCGACACCCGACGCGGCCGCCGTCCGTCCTTCGTCGACGCGGCCGCACCGGAGGTCGCCGAGCCGCTGCTCGAGGCGCTCACGGCCCGGTTGCGCGCCAACGGTGCGTCGGTGGCCACGGGTCGTTTCCGGACCCACATGCGCGTCGAGCTGACCAACGACGGCCCGGTGACGATGCTGCTCGAGGTCTGAGGTCGGCTCAAGGTGCGTGGCGCCCGGGTCGATGTCCGGGACGGGGTGGTGGTCGTCGCCGCCTCGACCGACAGGAGCCGAGCGCCGTGCCGACCGTGGACGACTACCTGCAGATCCTCGTCGAGGAGGGTGGCTCCGACATGCACCTGAAGGCCGGTGGGCCGGCCTTCGTCCGTGTCGATGGCGACCTGAAGCCCGTCATGACCCTGCCGCCGCTGTCCCCCGGTGACACCGACCGGCTGGCACGGCAGATGATGGACGAGCGGACCCTCCAGGCCATCGACGACCGTGACGAGGTGGACTTCGCCTACACGATCCCCGGGGTGGGGCGCTTCCGGGTCAACGTCTTCCGGCAGCGAGGCTCCATGGGGGCGGTCGCGCGGCGGGTCCTGCCCGGGACGCAGTCGTTCGAGGCCCTGGGCCTGCCCGCCTCGGTGCGCAAGCTCGCCGAGGAGCAGCGGGGGCTGGTGCTGGTGACCGGGCCCACCGGGTCCGGCAAGACGACCACCACGGCCGCGATGATCAGCCACATCAACGCGACGCGGCGGTGCCACATCGTGACCCTCGAGGACCCGATCGAGGTGCTCCACCGCGACGACCGCGCGATCATCGACCAGCGCGAGGTCGGGGTCGACACCGCGGACTTCGCCACCGGGCTCAAGGCCGTGTCCCGGCAGGACCCCGACGTGATCTTCATCGGGGAGATGCGTGACCTGGAGACCGTCGAAGCCGCCCTCCAGGCGGCCGAGACCGGCCACCTGGTGATCTCCACGCTGCACACCACCGACGCCCGCGAGACCATCAACCGGGTCGTCGACATGTACCCGCGGGAGAGCCAGCACCAGGCCCGGATCAGCCTCGCGAACTCCCTGAAGGGGATCGTCTGCCAGCGGCTGGCCCCGCGGGCCACCGGGCACGGACGGATCGCGGTCGTCGAGGTGCTGGTGATGACGACGCGGACCTACGAGTTCCTGGTCGACCCGTCCCAGCTGCCGATGATCGTGGACGCCATCGCCGAGGGTGGGTACTACGGCATGCAGACCTTCGACCAGCACCTGCTGGAGCTGTTCCGCCACGGGGACGTGTCGCTGCGGGACGCGCTCGCGACCGCCACGAACCCCCACGACTTCCGGGTCTCGCTGCGCGGTGCCGGCCTGGCGTCCTGACGTCGCCACGCTCGGGCGCTCACGCGGCGGACCGCTCCGGGACCACCGGGATCGGTGACGCGGCGTGGCCCGTCAGGCGCTCGTGGAGCTCGGTGGCGTCCTGCCGGTCGGCGTCCAGCACGGTCACCAGTGCCCCCGGCCCGGCGACGTGTGCCAGCAGCGTGGTCAGCCCGAGCCGCCGCTGGAACGGGGAGCGGCGGCTGGTCAGGGCCTGGACCTTGACCACCGGGGCCAGCTGCGTGGTGATCGACAGCGCACCGCTACGCGCCACGACCACCAGCGGGGTCGCCGCGTGCGCCAGGTGTCGGTACTCGACCGCGGCGAGCACCGCGGTCAGCGGCAGCAGCAGCCACAGGTAGGGCCGAGCGGTCTCGACCAGCGCGATGTCGGTGGCCGGCACCAGCGCCGGGAGGCCGTACGCGATCACCAGCAGGAGCGCGGGAGGGCGCAGCCAGCGGAACAGGGCCCGTCTGAGCGCCGCCGGCGGATGGGCGGTCAGCGGCGGGACGCCGGGGACGTTGGGCAGCAGGTGGCCCAGGAGCTCGTCGACGTCGGCGGCCGGGAGCAGCGGCACGGTCACCCGACCGTCGCCGCTGGCGGACCCTCCGGCGGAACGCACGCGCACGGTCGTGTAGCCGAGTGCACGCCGGAGCCAGTTGCGCTGGATCTCCACGAGCTGGACACGCCGCAGGGGGACCACGGAGTCGCGCGTCGACAGCAGGCCGCGCGAGATGTGCAGGTCCTCGCCGTGCCGTTCGATGCGGAAGTTCGCATCCCGCAGGATGCCGACCACGATGGCGGTCACGATCGCCAGGAGCAGCGTCGCCACGATCGCCAGCGTGATGATCCGCCAGCCCGGGCCGACGATCGTCGGCGTCCCCCCCGCCAGGCCGGTCTCGATCGCCCGCTCGAGCAGCTCGTCGAGGAAGGGCCCCACCTGGTTCCCCACGAACTGCAGCAGCGCCCCGGCGACCGCGGGGAGCACGAGCAGGCGGGCCCCGGTGACGGAGGCGAGCACGACGTGCCGGAGCGGCACCTCGAGCACGGCTTCGCCCGGCGGCGCCGTGGTCCCGTCGCCGTTCGCCGTGGCACCGGCGCTGCCCTGCAGGCGGGCCTGGCTGGCCCGCACGGCGGCACGGAGTGCCACCGCGTCCGCCTCCGGGACGACCCGCAGGTCCACCTCCGGCTCGCTGGCGCTACCGGCGGTCTCGACCCGGATCGCGGCCAACCCCACCAGCCGCTGGATCGCGCCGCGCTGGATCTCGACCTGCTGGATCCTCGCCACGTCCAGGCTGCGGTGGTTGCGGCTGAGCACGCCGTGGTCGACCCGGAGCACCTCGCCGTCGAAGGAGTAGGTCCGCAGGCGCCAGTCCAGGGCCCGAGCCACGAGTCCCACGACGGCCACGGTGCCGAGGAGCCCGAGCGTCACGCCGGCAGGCGCCGCCAGGGTCGCGGCGACGGGGAAGAACAGCGCCTGCACGAGCTGGGTCAGGGGGATGCCGAGCAGGACCGACGCGGGGTGCAGCCGCCGGGGCTCCCGGAAGGCTGCCGCGCCGGGATGCGGTCCCTCCGGGCCCGGCCGCAGGGCGGTACCCGGGCCGGGGGGCGGGGCGATCCCCGGCCGCCCTCGCGGTGTGGCACCGGCACCGGGTCCCGGGGGTGGGGGCGGCGGTGGGGCGGGTGGCTCAGACGGCATCGCGCAGGTCCCCCGGGTGCTCGGCGACGGCGTCCGCGGCCCGGGCCAGCAGCTCGGCACGGACCGCCGGGGCCTCCGCCGCGGCGATCCCCGGCAGGAGCGCCGTACCGGACGCCGACGCGGTCTGCACCCGCAGCGTCGCCAGCTCCAGCAGCCGGTCGACCGGTCCGGCGTTGATGTCGATCTGCTGGATCCGGAAGTAGGGCACGGTCTCCTGCTGGTGCACCAGGATGCCGTAGCGCAGCTCCACCGCCAGGTCGGTCAGCTGCCAGCGCCAGCGGCGGTACCGCATGCCGGGGAGCACCACGACGGTCAGCACCAGCAGCGCCAGCGTCCCCGCGAGGATCGCCCAGGACCAGCGGCCGGCGAACAGGAACCCGAGCACGATCGCGGCGATGACGGGCCCGATCGCGGACAGGGCCGCGGAGATGCGCCACGAGGTCACCGCCGCGGGTGCCAGCTCGCGCTCACGACCGTCCAGACCGGGGCGCGCGACGTCGACCGTCGTTGCCGCCACGCCCGTTGCGGGCGCCGGCGGTGGCGGGGGGCCCGGCGGTGGGGGGTATGGGGGCGGTGGCCCCGGAGCGGGGTGCTCGTTCACGCTGTCCTGTCGTCCGGTCCGGATCGGCTGCGGTCGGCACGGCGACGATGGCACCATACGGGCGGCCTGCGTGCACCGCCTACCGTGGGGGCCGCCCCTCGACCCCCGTCCGGTCCGCCGTCGGCGACCACCCCCCAGGAGCCGCATCGTCGTGACCGCCCACCAGCTGACCGAGAGCCAGGCCGTCCAGCTCGGCCGACTCGTCGACGTCTACCCGGAGGCCCGGGAGCTCGGTGCGGCCTTCGACGCCGCGGGCCACGAGCTCTACCTCGTCGGTGGCACCGTCCGCGACACCCTGCTGGCCGGCGGTGACCGGCACGAGCTGGAGCAGGTCGACCTCGACTTCGCCACGTCGGCTCGGCCGGAGGAGACGGAGCGGATCGTCTCGGCATGGGCCACCGCGGTGTGGCTGACCGGGGCGGCCTTCGGCACGGTCTCCTGCCAGCGGGAGCAGGCCGGCCGTCCCACCCGGCGGGTCGAGATCACCACCTTCCGCGCGGACAGCTACCGGCCCGGCTCGCGCCACCCGGAGGTGACCTACGGCGACACGATCGAGGAGGACCTGGCCCGCCGTGACCTGACCGTCAACGCGATGGCGGTCCAGGTGCCCACGTTCCGGTTCGTCGACCCCCACGGCGGGCTGCAGGACCTGCGGCGTGGCCTGCTGCGCACCCCCATCGACCCGCACACCTCCTTCACCGACGATCCGCTGCGCATGGTCCGTCTGGCCCGCTTCGCCGCCGTCCTCGATGTCGAGGTGGCCCCTGCGGCCCTGGCCGCCGCGAGCGCGCTGGCGGACCTGCTGACGGAGATCTCCGCCGAGCGGGTGCGTGACGAGCTGGTCCGCCTGCTGACCGGCCCGGCGCCCGCGCGGGGGCTGCAGCTGCTGCTCGAGACCGGGCTGGCGGCGCACGCCCTGCCGGAGCTGGTCGACCTCGGTGCCTGCGTGGACCCCCAGCACCGTCACAAGGATGTCTGGGCCCACACCCTCGCGGTGATCGACAACGTGATCGCGCTGGAGCCCGATGGGCCCGACGCGGTGCTGCGGCTCGCGGCGCTCCTGCACGACATCGGCAAGCCCGAGACGCGCGAGATCCACCGCGACGGCACGGTCACCTTCCACCACCACGACGTGGTGGGCGCCCGGCTGACCCGGCATCGGATGCGGGAGCTGCGCTTCGACAAGGACACGATCCGCGACGTCAGCGACCTGGTCCGCATGCACCTGCGCTTCCACACCTACAAGCAGGGCTGGACGGACGCGGCCGTGCGCCGTTACGTGCGCGACGCCGGGCACCTGTACGGACGGCTCAACGCGCTCACCCGCGCGGACGTGACCACCGGCAACCCCCGTCGCGCCCGTGCCATCCAGCGCCGGGTCGACGAGCTGGAGCTCCGGGTCGCGGAGCTCCAGGAGCAGGAGGAGCTCGACGCGATGCGGCCGCCGGTCGACGGCAACACGATCATGCGCCACCTCGGCATCGCCCCCGGCCCGGTGGTCGGCGAGGCCTGGCAGTACCTGCTGGAGCTGCGGATGGACCATGGCCTGATGCGCGAGGAGGAGGCCCTCGCCGCGCTCGATGCGTGGTGGGCCGAGCGCCAGGCGGCCGGGTCGACGCCGTGAGCCGCCCGAGCTGGCGCGACCACCGCGACCAGCCGACCTCGGCACCTGCGGTCCCGGGACCCGACGCCCCGGCCTTCTACCGCGACCTCGGGCAGTTCCAGGGTGCGGACTACGCCCGCAACGCCTTCGCTGCGGGGACCGAGGAGGAGGTCGCCGCGCTCGTGCGTCTGCTGCAGCTCGCGCCGGGCAGCCGGGTCCTGGACGTCGGCTGCGGGGATGCGCGCCACCTGCGCGCGCTCGCGGCGCACGGGGTGGTCGGCACCGGCGTGGACGTCGCGCCGGCGCTGGTCGGCGCCGGACGCCGGGCGGCGGGCCGTGCGGGGGTGCCGCTCGAGCTCGAGGTCGCCGACGCGCGCGAGCTGGTGGCCTGGTTGGGACCGCGGGCCGGCAGCTTCGACGTGGCCTGGTCGCTGTGCCAGGGGGCGCTCGGGACCTCGCCGGTCAGCGATCCCGCGGTGGTCGCGGGGCTGGCCGTGGCCGTGCGGCCGGGCGGCCTGGTGGCCGTGACCTGCTTCCACGCCCTGTTCGCGGCCCGCCACCTCGCCCCCGGCGACGCCTTCGACCCGGTGCACCTGGTCCACCACCAGTCGGCGGAGGTCCGGGGTCCCGACCACGCCCGCCGGCGCTTCGACCTGTGGACCGCCGCGTACACGGTCCGGGAGGCCTGCCGGCTGCTGACCGACGTCGGTCTGGAGGTGGTGTCGGTCCGTGGCGTGGAGCCCGGCGCCTACGGTCGTCGCGACGCCGGCGAGGTCGCCCTCGACGACCCGGAGGTGCTGGTCATCGCACGGCGTCCGGGCGCGGTGGCGGGAACGCAGGTTCGACCGTCCTTCGGACCGTGAGCGGGGTGCCGAGGTCGGGCCAGCGGCGTACGGCCACCCGGCGCACCAGCCGGCGGGGCACCGGCCCCCAACGGCGGCTGTCGGTGGAGCGGTCCGGATGGTCGCCGCGCAGTACCACCCGGCCGTCCCCGACGCCCTCGACCCGCTTGACGACCCGATGACCGGGGTCGTCCGGATCACGGGCGACGACCACCTGACCGGCTCGCAGCGGCAGGATCGCCGGCACCGTCACGAGCACGTCGCCGGGCCACAGCCGGGGCAGCATCGACTCGCCACGGACCACGATCCGGGACCGGTCGGCGGCCAGCGCACCGAGGTAGCAGCCGAGCGCCGCAGCCAGCCAGGGCGCACGGCGCCGCCACCTCGATGTCGGTGCCGACGGGACCATGGGGTGCGGCTCCTGGGCGACGGCTGCCGGGCGACCCGACGTGACCCGGACGGGCACCGGCTGCGAACCGGCAACGTAGACGAGGCCGTCGCCGGCAGCGGCGGCCGGCTGTCCACCCGGACCTGCTGCCCGCACCACGGCGCCGTTAGGCTGGCAGGACCGGGTCCCCAGGACCCTGCACCGCACCACGATCCGAGGAGCCCTTCATGCGCCTGACCACCCTCCTGCACGCCATCGCGCCCGTGCGGCCTGCCCGCAGCGCCGACGCCCACTGCGACCTGATGTGCGGCGTCTACTACCCGGAGCAGGCCCGCATCGAGGCCGAGTCGGTCCTGCAGTCCTGCCTGAAGTACCACGACTCCGACGACGAGGTGTTCCGGGCCCGGGCCATCTCGATCAAGGAGGAGCGGGCGGAGCTCGTCAAGCACCACCTGTCGGTGCTGTGGACGGACTACTTCAAGCCGCCGCACCTCGAGGAGTACCCGCAGCTCCACGAGCTGTTCTGGTACGCGATCAAGGCCGCGGGTGACGCCAAGAAGACCATGGATCCCGCGGTCTCCGAGGACCTCATCGCCAAGATCGACGAGATCGCCGCGATCTTCTGGGCGACCAAGGGCGGCAAGCCGGCCTGGCTGACCAGCTGAGCCGACACGTTCCGACCGCGGGGCCCGGTCGACCGGGCCCCGTCGTCGTGTCAGGCCCCGTCGTCGTGGCAGGCTCGGGGCCCGACGTCCAGGCCGAGGTGCGCGGCGTGGAAGGCCAGCACGTCGGCCCGCTCCCTGAGCAGCTGGGAGGTGGGCTTGCCCGCACCGTGACCGGCCGACCGGTCCACGCGCAGCAGCACCGGCGCGTCGCCCCCCTGGGCGTGCTGCAGCGCGGCCGCGAACTTGTAGGAGTGCGCGGGGACGACCCGGTCGTCGGTGTCCCCGGTGGTGAGCAGCGTCGGCGGGTACGCCCGGCCCTCCTCGAGGGTGTGGTACGGCGAGTAGCGCAGCAGCACCGCCAGGTCGTCGGGGTCCTCCGGTGAGCCGTAGTCGGAGGTCCACGCCCACCCGATCGTGAAGCGAGGGAAGCGAACGAGGTCCAGCACCCCGACCTCGGGGACGACCGAGCCGAACGCCGCCGGGTCGCGCGTCAGGCAGGCCGCGGCGAGCAGTCCACCGTTGGACCGGCCCTCGATACCGAGCTGCGCGGGACGGCTCCACACCACCTCGGCGTCCCCCACCGGGCCGAGCCGGCTCGCGCGCACCTCGTCGCGGCGCTGTCCGGTCAGCCAGGCGGCGCAGGCGAGCGCGTCGTCGAAGACGTGCTCCTTGTGACGCCGCCGGCCCGCGTCACGCCAGGGCTGGCCGTACTCCCCACCGCCCCGGAGGCAGGCCACGGCCAGCACCCCGCCCGCGTCGACCCAGGCGCGCCAGCCGGGCCGGTGCATCGGGGTGACGGGGATGTCGAACCCGCCGTAGCCCCACAGCACCGTCGCTCGGTGCCCGTCGGGCTGCACGTCCGCGCGGTGGATCACGAACAGCGGCACGGCCACCTCGTCGTGGTGGACGGCGACCTGCTCGACGACGAGCGCCTCGCCCTGCCCGTCCGTCCCCGTCGGCCGCTGGGGCGCCGGCGCCCACAGCGGCTGCACGTCGAGCTCGGGCAACCGGA
Organism: Nitriliruptoraceae bacterium; assembly: GCA_047921175.1. Lineage (GTDB taxonomy): Bacteria > Actinomycetota > Nitriliruptoria > Nitriliruptorales > Nitriliruptoraceae > T1Sed10-7. The sequence continues at coordinate 49,595 of JBLRWQ010000007.1, forward strand.
CCTCGACCAGCCGGTCGGGCTCGGTGAACGAGCCGAGGGCGACCGCCACGTACGGGTCGGTGCGCGCCGTGGCCAGCCCGGTCACGGTCACGGGCCACGGCAGCGGCACCGTGCCTGGCTCCGTGCCCGGCGCGACGTCGGCACCCCCGGTCAACGGGTGGACCGCCAGCGTCGAGGTGGCGTGGTGGAGCTGGTGGCAGAGCAGCCAGCCCGCCTCCCCGGGGGTGTCGGCGCCGACGAGCCGGGCGTCGAGCAGCCGGTCCGTGCCCTCGCCGACGAGCTCCCGCAGCGTGCCGTCGCGCAGGTCGACCGCCACGAGACGCCCGAGGGGCGCGTCGAGGTCGGTCAGCACCACCAGCTCGTCCCCGAGCACCCCGACCGGCTCGTGCTGCGCCACGCCGGCATCCAGGAGGGTGCGGACCGGTCCGATGCGGCCCTCGGCATCGATCGCGGCGACCCGCACGCCCGTCTCCGGATCCGTCCCCCGCGTCACCACCAGCACCAGCCAGCGACCGTCGTGGCTGACGATCGGCGCGAAGCCGAGCTCCGGGTCCTGCGCATCGCCGTGGACCAGCTCGTCGTCGGCCGCGTCCGACCCGAGCCGGTGGAGGAGGATGCGCATCCCCCGGTTCGCGGCCGCGTGCTCGTCCCCTCCGGCCGGCGGCTCGTAGGCGCCGTACAGGAACGCGGTGCTGTCGGGCAGCCAGGCGGCACCCGAGAACTTCGACCACGGCACCCGGTCCGGGTGGGTCGTCCCGGTCGCCGTCTCCACCACCGACCAGGTCGTCCAGTCGGAGCCGGCGTCGGCACGGCCGACGGCCACACGCGCACCGTCCTGGCTCACGCCGAGCCCCGCCAGCGAGGCGGAACCGTCCGTCGACCAGCGGTTCGGATCGACCAACGGGCGCCATGACGCCTCCGCCGGTGGTCGCGCCGCCGCGGCCGGTCGCGCCGCAGCGGACCACAGCACGTCCTGGTCCTGCAGCCCGTCGTTGCGCAGCTGGAACCACCAGCCACCGCGCCGCCACGGGGCTGACCGTCGGGGGTGGTCCCACAGCGCCTCCAGCCGGGCGAGCAGCGCTGCTCGCCCGGGGAGCCCCGCCAGGTGGGCGCGGGCGTGCGCGTCCTGGGCATCGACGAAGGCCCGCAGCTCCGGGTCGTCGGCGGGAGCCTCCAGCCAGCGGTACGGGTCGGCCACCTCGATGCCGTGGAGCACCTCGACGAGGGCGTCGCGGCGGGCGGGGGTCGGACGCTTCGGGGTGGGCTGCTCGGGTGCGGCCATCTCGACCTCGGGAGGGCTGGCGGGCCGGGCACGGTAGGGCGGGCGCGGCCTCGCCGGTGCCCGGTCCTGCGGTCTGCGGCCCGGGTCCGTAGCCTGTGTAGGCCCGGCTGCGCCGGGATGCACCCACCGCAGGGGTGCCGCGTGGCCAGGCCATGGCAGGCCGGGTCCGCGACGGACGGAGCGAGACGACGTGGACGCGACGCGCGTGCAGCGGATGGACCACCGCCTGCAGCGTCGTGCCCTGCTGCGCGAGGTCCGTGAGGGACTGCGGAGCCTCGACGACGTCCGCGACGCCCATCCCGACCTCGTGCGGGCCGGGGTCCACATCGGCACCGAGGTGGCGGACCCGTGTCCGCTGTGTCAGCAGGACGCGCTCCGGCACGTCGCGTACGTGTTCGAGCGCCACGGCACGCGGAAGGGCTCGGGTCGGGCGCTCCCCGAGGAGGCCCTGCAGCGGCACGCCGACCGGCACGGGGACCTCGCGGTCTACCTCGTCGAGGTCTGCGTGGCGTGTCGCTGGCACCACCTGGTGGAGTCCTACCGCCTGCTGGCGCAGGGCAGCGCGGTCGGCTGAGGGCAGCGCGCGGTCTGCGGGGTCGGCGGCGCCGGCTGGGGTCAGCGCGGCAGGAAGAGGCCGAGCAGCATCACGGCCAGCCCGGCCAGCAGCACCGCCGGGGAGTCGACCACCTGCCAGCCGCTGAGTGCCAGGATCGCCCCACCGACGAGCATGGCGGGGCCGAGCGTGCGCCCGCGATCCGCCTCCTCGTCGGGTGCGTCGACCACGAGCCGCCCATCGCGGTCGATCGCGCCCCCGAGCGGCGCGTCCTGCCAGCCGGGGGTGTGCCCACCGGTGGCGAGCACGTCGGGTGCCTCGTCCGCGTCCAACGCCGCGAGCAGCTCGTCCCAGCGCAGCACCAGCTCGGCGCGCACGTCGTCCCGCCAGCCACCGGGGACCGTGATCGTCACCGTGTCGTCGCCCGCCTGCTGGGCCGCCTCGATCCCCTTGCCGTCCAGCAGGGAGAGCACATGCGGTGCGAGCGCCGGGTGGAAGCGGCCGAGGTGGCGCATCGCCTGGTCCCGGTGCGTGAGCTCCGGCTCCGCGGCGTCGCCCAGCGACCCGTCCTCTCGCCGCAGGTCCTCGTCGGGCACCAGCTCGTTGCCGCACGTCACGCAGCGGCGGACGTGCGGCTCGTACTCGTCGAAGCAGCTGGGACAGCGCATGGCAGGGCAGGCTACGCGGTCTCGCGCGGCGCAGGCTCCTCCCCGACCGGCACCGAGGGGGCAGACGTCGGCAGGGAGCCCGATCCTGCGCAGGCAGCGAGCGGTCTGGTACCCCTACCGGACGGCCCGAGCCCCGCCCGCCGACCGTTCGGCGCCGAGCGTCCGCTCTCACCCGCGACCTGGGGAGCCCACCGTGACCGAGCGTCTCTACCGCACCGACCAGTACGCCCACACGGTCGCCGCCACCATCGTCGACGTCGACCCGGACGACGGCCGCGTCCTGCTCGACCGCACCGCCTTCTACCCGGGTGGGGGCGGTCAGCCGCACGACGTCGGCGCGCTCGTCCTCGGTGAGGATCGGCTCGCCGTGACCCGGGTCGCCGAGGACGGCCGCGGGGTCTGGCACTGGCTCGAGGGGGGACTCCCGCCGCGGGGCGTCGAGGTCCGTGCCGAGGTGGACTGGGACCGCCGCTACCGGCTCATGCGGACCCACACGGCGATGCACGCGCTGTGCGGGGTCGTGTGGGGCCGCTTCCAGAGCCCCGTGACCGGTGGGAACATGGAGCCGGGGATCGGCCGGCTCGACTTCGAGCTGCCCGACTGGGACCCGGAGGACAGGGACCCGCTGGAGGTGGAGCTCAACGCCCAGCTCGCCGCGGCCCGCGCGGTCGAGATCGCCTTCCTGCCCCGCGAGGTTGCCGACCAGGATCCATCGTTGATCCGGACCAAGGTCTCGCTGCTGCCCGCGTCGCTCACCGAGGTGCGGGTGGTGGACATCGTCGGCCTGGACCGGCAGGCCGATGGCGGGACCCACGTCGCCTCGACCAGCGAGGTCGGTCGGGTCCGGATCGCCAAGGTCGAGTCCAAGGGCCGCGGCTTCCGGCGCATCCGGCTCGCGCTGCAGGACCCCACCGCCCCGAGCTGACCACCGCTCGGAGGGTCGGGCCCGGATCAGCGTGGTGCACGCCGCAGGACGATCACGTCGTCGCCGTACCCGGTGTGCCGCCGCTCCTCGACCCAGTGGGTCTCGCTCTCGGGACAGTGGTGGACGGTCCGACCCATGCCGTCGGTCCGCTCGACCTGGAGGTGGTAGCGCAGGTACTCGTGGGCAACCTCGCCGCTCATCACGTTGAGGATGGCGCAGCGGCAGCGGGTGCGGTCGGACTCGCTCATCGGGCTCCCTCCACCACCGGGACGAGCGTCCCCGGGGGTCGCGACGGCCGGACCGTACCGCGGACGGACCCGTGCGCGGGGTGACCTGGACCGACCGTGGGACGGGCCTCCCCCTCAGCCGTGGGGACCGCTACCGTGACGGGTCAGACCGACCCCGACGCACACGCGCGGAGGATCTCGTGGACGAGCACGGCAGCCCCCAGCCCGATCCCGCACGCTGGTACTACCTCGACTCCGGGGACCAGCGCGGGCCGGTGAGCCTCGACGACATCCGCGCCAAGGTGCTCGACGGCACGGTCGGCCCGGAGAGCTACGTGTGGGCCGACGGCATGCCGGAGTGGATGCCGGCCCGGCAGGTCCCGGCCGTCACCCCGCCCGCCGAGATGCGCGCCACGCTGCCAGCCTGGGGCTGAGGGCCCACCGCCGGCCACGGACGGTCCCGTCATCGCGGTAGCGTCCGCGGCCATGGACACCTCGACCGACCCCACCACCGGCACCGCCCTGGACGTCCTGCGTTCGCGCGGGTTCGTCCAGGACGTCACCGACGAGACCGGCCTCGCCGCCGCCCTCGCCGACGGCCCGGTCACCTACTACGTCGGCTTCGACCCGACCGCGCCCTCGCTGCACGCCGGCAACCTGGTCGGGATGATGGCCATGGCCTGGCTGCAGCGCCTCGGGCACCGGCCGATCGCGCTGGCCGGCGGGGCGACCGGCCGCATCGGTGACCCGTCGGGCCGCGACACCGAGCGCGAGGTCCTCGACGAGGCCACCCTCGAGCGCCACCTCGCCGGCATCCGCACCCAGCTCGGCCTCGTGCTCGACCTCTCCGGTGACGGGCCGACCGGCGGGCTGCTGGTCGACAACCACGACTGGACCGCACCGGTCGGCGTGCTCGACTTCCTCCGCGAGGTGGGGGTCCACGCCTCGGTCAACCAGATGATCGCGCGTGAGTCGGTCCGCCGTCGCCTCGAGGAACGCGAGCAGGGGCTGACCTACGCCGAGTTCAGCTACCAGCTCCTCCAGGCGTTCGACTTCGCCCACCTGTACGAGCGGCACGGCTGCATCCTGCAGGGTGGCGGGTCGGACCAGTGGGGCAACATCGTCGCCGGCATCGACCTGATCCGACGTCGAGGTGGCGGCCAGGCCTACGGGCTGGTGTGGCCGCTGCTGACCACTGCGGACGGCTCCAAGTTCGGCAAGTCCGCGGGCAACGCCATCTGGCTGGATGCGGCGATGACCAGCCCGTACGCCTACTACCAGTACTGGATCAACGCGGCGGACGCCGACGTGATCCGGTTCCTGAAGCTGTTCACCTTCCTCGACCTCGACGACATCACCGAGGTGGCACGCGAGCACGAGCGGGAGCCGGCTGCCCGCGCCGCCCACCGGTTGCTGGCGCGGGAGGCGACCCGGGTGATCCACGGGGACGCCGGCGTGGCCGCCGCGGAGGGGGCGACCGCGGTGCTGTTCGGCGACGCGCCGTTCACGGGGCTGGCCGACGACGTGCTGGCCGCGGCCTTCGAGGAGGCCCCGAGCGTGACCCTGGAGCGAGCGCGCCTGGACGGTGCGGGCATCGGCCTGCTCGAGGCGATGACCGCCGTGGGGTTGAGCGCGTCGAACGGTGAGGCCCGGCGGCTGGTGCAGCAGGGCTCGGTCCGGCTCAACAACGCCCGGGTGGACGATCCGCAGCTGCGCCTCGGGCCGGGCGACCTCGCGAGCGAGACGACCGCCGTGCTGCGCGCCGGCAAGAGGCGCTACGGCCTGGTCCGCTTCGCCTGACCGCCCCGGTCCGTGCTGCTCCGACACCCGCGCCCGGTGTCCTGCTCCGGTTGGGGACGTTCGCCGGGGTGGTACGCCGTCGGTGCTCCCCAACGCGGAGGTGGCGCGGCCCGACGGGGCCGGTCGGGGACGTCTGCCCGCGTGGTACGCCGGTGATGGTCCCCATCCCGCATGGGGCCCCCGAGGTGGGAACCGGATGGCCCCATCGCAGCCCTAGCGGCGCCACAAGCGTGCCGGAAGTCCCGGAAGTAGGTGGACGTGGTGCTCTGCCCGCGCTTGGCTGGTGCGTGTGGACTGAGCACGGCCCAGTCGCGCATCCCGCACGGTGTGCTCGTGACGCCGCGCGCCGGGCAGGTCGTCCACCACATCCGACCGCACACCGCACCCTGCACCCTGAGGACGTTCCATGACCACGAGTTTCGTCGTGCCCTTCGCCGAGGGCAGCGCTGATCAGAAGTCGCTGCTGGGCGGCAAAGGCGCGAACCTCTCCGAGATGACCCGCATCGGCCTGCCGGTGCCCCCCGGGTTCATCGTCACCACCGACGCCTGTCGTCAGTACATGGCCGAGGGCGGCTCGCCCGAGGGCATGTTCGACCAGGTCGACGAGGCCCTCAAGCAGCTCGAGGCCCAGGTCGGCCGCAAGCTCGGCGACCCGGACTCGCCCCTGCTGCTGTCCGTGCGCTCCGGCGCGGTGTTCTCCATGCCCGGCATGATGGACACCGTCCTCAACCTCGGCGCCATGCCCTCCACGGCCGAGGGCCTGGCCGCCCTGGGCGACGAGTGGTTCGCGCAGGACAGCACCCGCCGCTTCCTCGAGATGTTCGGCCGGGTCGTGCTCGGGGTCGACGGGGAGTTGTTCGACCACAACGTCGAGGCGGCGAACGAGGCCGCCGGGGTCGCCAGCGAGCGTGACCTCAGCGTCGAGCAGCTCGTCGAGCTGGTCGCCAAGCACCGCCAGACCATCGCCGACGCGGGCAAGGAGCTCCCGGAGGACCCACACGACCAGCTCAAGGTCGCGATCGAGGCCGTCTTCGACTCCTGGAACGGTGACCGGGCCAAGGCCTACCGCCGCATCGAGGGCATCCCGGACGACCTCGGCACCGCCGTCAACGTCCAGATGATGGTCTTCGGCAACCTCGGTGACCGCTCCGCCACCGGCGTGGCGTTCACCCGGGACCCCGCCACCGGCGAGAACGTCCACTACGGCGACTTCCTGGTCGGCGCGCAGGGCGAGGACGTCGTCGCGGGCACCCGGGCCGTCTCGCACATCGACACGATGGGCGAGACCTTCCCGCACGCCAAGGAGGAGCTCGAGGAGACCCTCACCACCCTCGAGCAGCACTACCACGACATGTGCGACGTGGAGTTCACGATCGAGAACGACAAGCTCTGGATGCTCCAGACGCGTGTCGGCAAGCGCTCCGCCGCCGCGGCGCTGCGCATGGCGGTCGAGATGGTCGACGAGGGGCTGATCGACGAGGAGGAGGCGCTCAAGCGCGTCACCCCCAAGCAGCTCGAAGCCCTGCTGCACCCGCGCTTCGGTCCGAACGCGCCCGCCCCGATCACCACGGGTCTGGCCGCCTCCCCGGGTGCGGCGGTCGGCAAGGTCGTGCTGACCTCCCAGGAGGCCAAGGAGCGCGGCAACGCCGGCGAGGCGGTGGTGCTGGTCCGTCCCGAGACCTCCCCGGAGGACCTCGAGGGCATGGTCGCCTCGGCCGGCATGCTGACCTCCCGCGGGGGACTCGTCAGCCACGCCGCCGTGGTCGCCCGTGGGCTCGGCAAGCCGGCGGTCTGCGGCGCCAACGAGCTCAAGATCGACGTCAAGGCCGGCACCGTGACCGTGGGTGACACCGTCATCCACGCCAACGACATCATCTCGATCGACGGCACGACCGGCCAGGTCGTGGTCGGAGAGGTCGAGCTCGAGGTCCCGGACGACGACCCGAACGTGGCCAAGCTGCTCACCTACGCGGACGAGAAGCGCACGCTGCACGTGTGGGCCAACGCCGACACCCCCGACGACGCCCGTCGGGCGCTCGCCGCGGGCGCGGAGGGCATCGGGCTGTGCCGCACCGAGCACCAGTTCCTCGGTGACCGGCTGCCGCTGATCCGCCAGATGATCCTGTCCAAGTCCGAGGAGGAGGAGCGCGCCGCGCTCGAGCCGCTCGAGGCCCAGCAGAAGGAGGACTTCGAGGGCGTCTTCGAGGTCATGGACGGCAAGACGGTCGTGGTCCGCCTGCTCGACCCGCCGCTGCACGAGTTCCTGCCCGACCCGCTCGAGCTCCGGCTCAAGGAGCAGGCCGAGGGGCTCAGCGACGAGGAGGCCAAGCTGCTCGAGGCGGCCGAGTTCTACCACGAGCACAACCCGATGCTGGGTGTGCGTGGGATCCGGCTCGGCATCCTGCGTCCGAACGTCTACGCCGCGCAGGTCCGCGCCATCATCGGTGCCGCGGTCGCCCGCAAGCAGGCCGGTGGGGACCCGCGACCGGAGATCATGCTGCCGCTGACGACGACCTCCCAGGAGCTCGCGTGGGGGGTCGACCTGATCCACACCACCGCGAAGCAGGTGATGGAGGAGACCGGTGTCGAGGTGGCCTACACCACCGCGACCATGATCGAGACCCCGCGTGCGGCGCTGCGCGCCAAGGTGCTCGCGCCGCAGGTCGACGCGTTCTCCTTCGGCACCAACGACCTGACCCAGCTGACCTTCGGGTTCTCCCGCGACGACGTCGAGGCGAGCTACATCCCGGCGGCGCTGGAGCAGGAGCTGCTGCCCGTCGACCCGTTCCGCTCGCTGGACCCGGCCGGTGTCGGTCGTCTGGTCGAGATGGCGGTCACCGAGGGCCGCGAGGTCAAGCCCGACCTCGTCACCGGTATCTGCGGTGAGCACGGCGGTGACCCCGACTCCATCCACCTGTGCCACCGGGTGGGCATGAACCACGTGTCCTGCTCCGCATCGCGCATCGAGGTGGCCCGCCTGGCCGCCGCGCATGCCGCGATGGAGCTGAGCGGTCCGGCGTCCACCGCCTGACCCGACCAGACCCGACCCCGGTCACCGACGGACGGAACGTCCGCGCCAGAGGTGACCGGCGGTCGTCACGACCGGCGTGGGGGGTGCGGCCCCGCGCCTCCGGCCGCGGAGCGCCGCCCTCTGGGCAGGCAGCTCCGCGGCCGGTCCATGTCCGGCTGCTGGCCGGTCCATGTCGGGCTGCTGGCCGTGCCGCCGCGTCCGCCACACGGGCCCCTACCGTGTGCCTATGGAGCAGACGCGACGCACGATCCTGCGCGGCCTGGCCGCCTTCCGGTGGTTCGCGTGGCTGTGGATGGCTGCGGTCCTGTGGCTGGCCCGCGGGAGCCTGGTCGCACCGCGCACGGCGACCGTCCTGGTCCTGACCGCTGGTGCGGTCACGTTCGGGCTGACCTGGCAGCTGGCCCGCGATCCCGCGCCGCTGCTCCGCGGCCCCGTGGTCGGGTTGGAGGTCGGGACCGCGGTTGCGCTCCAGCTCGCCGATGGCTTCGTCTACGCCGCGCCGCACGTCTTCACCACCAGGCAGCCCCTGGGGGTCGCGTGGCCGCTGGCCGGCATCCTCGTCTCCGGTGTCGCGTTCGGCCCCCTGGTCGGGGCGGTGACCGGCGTCCTGCTCGGCGTCGCGCGCGCCGTCTCCTCGCTGGCCAACGTCGTCCCGGCGACGGAGCCGTGGATCGGGCCGCTGGACCCTGAGCAGGGACTCTCACTGGTGACCACCACCGTCCTCTACGCGCTGGCCGGCGGGATCGCGGGGTACGCCACCCGGCTGCTGGTGCGCACCGAACACCGGCTGCGTACGGCGGAGCGGACGGTCGCGCAGCTGGAAGCCCGGGCCGAGGTGGCCCGTCGACTGCACGACGGTGTCCTGCAGACCCTCGCGCTGGTGGAGCGCCGTGCGGACGACCCGGAGCTGGCCCGGCTCGCCCGTGACCAGGAGCGTGAGCTGCGGCGCGAGCTGCTGGAGGACCGGCTCGGCCGGCCGGCAGCGTCCGGCACGGGCCCACCGCCGGGCTCCGGCCCAGCGTCCGGTGCGGCGACAGCGTCCCCGGAGGCGGGCGCGAAGCCCGTCCCGGCCGGGCTGGTGCTGAGCACCCTGCGACACGTCGCCGACCGCGCCGAGGACCGGTTCGGGGTGCGCACCGAGGTCCTGGTGCCGGATGATCTCCCCGCGCTCACGCCGGCGGTGGTCGGGGCGCTCGAGGGCGCGGTGACCGAGGCGCTGACCAACGTCGGGAAGCACGCCGACGCCTCCCGCGTGGTGATCTACGCCGAGCCGCAGGACGCCGAGGTGTTCGTGTCCGTGCGCGACGACGGCGTCGGCTTCGACGTCGCGCGCGTGGCGGAGGGGCTCGGCCTGCGTGGCTCGGTCCGTCAGCGACTGGTCGGCATCGGGGGCCGCAGCGAGGTCCGCAGCGTCCCTGGGAGCGGGACCGAGGTCCAGCTGTGGGTGCCGGTCGCGTCCTGAGGCTCGGGGACCGGTCGATCGCGACCCGCTCGGGACACGGTCGTTCGGCGATGTCGACCGCCTCCGTAGGCGGTCGTAGCGGCTTGCGACCGTCGATCCGTGCGGTGAAAGCAGCCGCCAGGGTCATCGGTGCAGCGAACCGGGCTCGTACACCTGCGCACGAACGCCCGTCGCCGCGCAGACCGTACGACCAGCCCGCCAGGGCCCACATGCGCGTTCGGCGATGCCGAACGGTGCGGCTTGTCGATGGTGGCCGTTCGTACTTGCATCACGTCAGCACCGGGAGGTCCGGCACCGGTGCGTCCTGGTGGGGCTGGCGGCGGAACGCCGGCGTCGGGAGCCCACCCCCTGGAGCGTCCGGACGAGGGAGTGGAACATGGACCTATCTGTAGGTGAGATCTTCGTATCGGAGCTCGCCGGTACCGGCATGCTGCTGTTGCTCGGTGCAGGCGTGGTCGCGAACGTCGTGCTCGCCAAGACCAAGGGCAACGGCGGTGGTGGCGGTGGCGCCTGGCTGCTCATCAACGTGGGCTGGGGTTTCGCCGTCATGTCGGGTGTCTACGTCGGCTTCTCCAGCGGCGCGCACATCAACCCGGCGGTCACCTTCGGCCTGCTGGCCGCAGGGGAGTCGTTCACCGTTGCCGAGTTCGCGGCGTACCTCGGCGGGCAGATGGTCGGGGCCTTCCTGGGCTCCTCGCTGGCCTGGGTGGCCTACAAGGACCACTTCGACGCGACCGAGGACCCCGGCCTCAAGCTGGCGGTCTTCTCCACCGGCCCCGAGATCCGCAACCTGCCGATGAACTTCATCACCGAGGCCGTCGGCACCTTCGTGCTGGTCTTCGTGATCCTCAACTTCGCCCGCTCGCCCGCCGACCTCGGTGCGATCCCGGTGGCCTTCCTGGTCCTCGGTATCGGTTCCAGCCTCGGTGGTCCGACCGGCTACGCCATCAACCCGGCCCGTGACCTCGGTCCCCGCATCGCGCACGCCGTCCTGCCGATCAAGGGCAAGGGTGACAGCGACTGGGGTTACTCCTGGGTTCCGGTCCTCGGGCCGATCGCGGGCGGTGTTGTCGCCGGCCTGCTGGGCCAGGTCTACCTCCCCCTCTGATCCTCCAGGGACGTCCGGGCGGCGCGGCTGGCGTGTGATGCGCCGCCCCGGACGCCGTCCCTGCAGCGCCCGGTGAGGAGCGTGTCCTCACCCGCAGCTCCGGCGAGACAGGAGCACCGCAGCGAACGAACAAGAGGGAGAACCGTTCACATGGCAGATTTCGTCGGCTCCGTCGACCAGGGCACCACCTCGACCCGGTTCATGATCTTCGATCATGGCGGGAACGAGATCGCCAAGCACCAGCTCGAGCACGAGCAGATCCTCCCGCAGGCCGGGTGGGTCGAGCACAACCCCGCCGAGGTCATCGAGCGCACCGAGACGGTCATCCGGACCACGCTGACCCAGGCCAACCTGCAGTACACGGACCTGGCCGCCATCGGCATCACCAACCAGCGCGAGACCACGGTCGTCTGGGACAAGAACACCGGTCGTCCGTACTACAACGCCATCGTCTGGCAGGACACCCGCACCGACGCCCTGTGCCGGAAACTGGCCGCCGACGGCGGCGAGGCCTGGTTCCGTGAAAAGACCGGACTGCCGCCGGCCACCTATTTTTCCGGTCCCAAAATAAAATGGATCCTGGACAACGTGGAGGGCCTGACCGAGGCCGCCGAACAGGGCCAACTCCTGTTCGGCAACATGGACACCTGGGTCATCTGGAACCTCACCGGGGCGGCCAAGGGCGGCTCGCACGTCACCGACGTGACCAACGCCTCGCGCACCATGCTGATGAACCTCGAGACCCTCGACTGGGATGACGAGCTCCTGGGCTTCTTCAACATCCCGCGTGCGATGCTGCCGGAGATCCGGCCGTCGTCGGACCCGAACTTCTACGGCATGACCTCCGAGAACGGCCCGCTGCAGGGCGAGGTGCCGCTGTCGGGTGACCTCGGTGACCAGCAGGCCGCGACCGTCGGTCAGGTCTGCTTCGAGCCGGGGACCGCCAAGAACACCTATGGCACCGGCAACTTCATGCTGCTGAACACCGGTGAGGAGATCGTCCGGTCCAAGGCCGGGCTGCTCACCACACCGGCGTACAAGTTCGGTGACGACGCTGCGATCTTCGCCCTCGAGGGCTCGATCGCGGTCACGGGTTCGGCCGTGCAGTGGCTGCGCGACCAGCTCGGCATCATCTCCGGCGCCTCGGAGATCGAGTCGCTGGCTCGCCAGGTCCCCGACAACGGTGGCATGGTCTTCGTCCCGGCCTTCTCCGGCCTGTTCGCCCCGTACTGGCGCTCCGACGCCCGCGGTGCGATCGTCGGCATGAGCCGCTTCAACACCAACGCCCACCTCGCCCGCGCCACCCTGGAAGCGATCTGCTACCAGTCGGTGGACGTGGCGGAGGCGATGGAGAAGGACTCCGGCGTCGCGCTGGAGGTCCTCAAGGTCGACGGTGGCGTCACCGCCAACGACCTGGCCATGCAGATCCAGGCCGACACCCTCGGCGTTCCGGTCTCCAAGCCGGTCGTCGCCGAGACCACCGCGCTGGGCGCCGCGTACGCGGCCGGCTTCGCGGTCGGGTTCTGGAACAGCAAGGACGAGATGACCAACAACTGGAACGAGGACAAGCGGTGGGAGCCGCAGTGGTCCGACGACCAGCGTGAGTCCGGGCTCGCCCAGTGGCGCAAGGCCGTCGAGCGCACGCTCGACTGGGTCGACGTCCAGTGAGCTGAGTCGATGCACGGTGGGGCCCCGCACAGCGGGGCCCCACCCGCACCACCTCGGTTCCCCGTCCTGCGGGGGGCGAGCCGCACCACCTCGGTTCCCCGTCCTGCGGGGGGCGAGCCGCACCACCTCGGTTCCCCGTCCTGCGGGGGGTGAGCCGCACCACCTCGATGCCGGTACCGACGGCACTGGATGGGCCAGAGGACCTGGACGTCCGGCCTTGCGCCGTCCAAGATGCACGGCATCATCGAACATCGAAGCGGCGTGCACCGGCAGCCGCAGCCCGGCGCCCCCAGGCGCCATGACCGCCGCCGCCGGCCGCGTCGCGTTCCCGCCCGGACCAACACGGGTCTCGGGCACGACCGACGGAGCACAACGTGGCGACGACATCCCTCTCCCCCGCAGCTCGCGCCGAGGCCCTCGAGGCCATGGAGCGCGAGGAGCTCGACGTCCTGGTGATCGGCGGCGGCGTCACCGGGACCGGTGCGGCACTCGACGCGGTCACCCGTGGGCTCAAGACCGGCATGGTCGAGATGCGCGACTGGGCCAGCGGCACCTCGTCCCGGTCGACCAAGCTCCTGCACGGTGGCCTGCGCTACCTCGAGATGCTCGACTTCGGCCTCGTGCGTGAGGCCCTTCGTGAGCGCGGGCTGGTCATGCAGAAGCTCGCGCCGTTCCTGACGCGGCCGATCCCCTTCATCTACCCGCTGACCCACAAGGGGTGGGAGCGGCTCTACGTCGGCTCCGGGATCCTCCTCTACGACGTGATGGCCAAGGAGAAGGGCGCGAGCAAGGGCGTCCCGAACCACAAGCACTACTCCAAGTCGACCATCATGAAGCTCTTCCCGGGGCTCGATCCGGAGGTCTGCGTCGGCGCGATCCGCTACTACGACGGTCAGGTCGATGACGCCCGGCACACCATGCTGCTTGCTCGCACGGCGGCCGTACATGGCGCCCACGTCGCGTCCCGCGCCCAGGTCGTGGAGCTGCTGCGCGAGGCCGGCCGGGTCGTCGGCGCGAAGGTCAAGGATCTCGAGCACGACCGCACCTTCGAGGTGCGTGCCCGGGTCGTCATCAACGCGACAGGGGTCTGGACGGACGAGATGCAGGCCATGCTCGGCGAGGAGGGGGAGTTCACCGTCCGTGCCTCCAAGGGCATCCACATCCTCGTACCGCGCGACCGCATCAAGGCGAAGGTCGGCATGATCCTTCGCACCCCGACCAGCGTGCTCTTCACGATCCCGTGGCACCACCACTGGATCATCGGCACCACCGACACCGACTACAAGCTGGACAAGACCGACCCGACCGCCTCGGCGGAGGACATCGAGTACGTGCTCGCTCAGGCCAACCGGGTGCTCAAGCAGAAGCTCACCAAGGACGACGTGGTCGGGACCTACGCGGGCCTGCGCCCACTGGTGGCCGGCAACGCCGACTCCACCGCGAAGCTGTCGCGTGAGCACCTCGTCATCGAGACCACCCCGGGCATGATCGTGGTGGCCGGCGGGAAGTACACGACCTACCGGGTCATGGCCGAGGACACCGTCGACGCGGCGCTCGAGTCCATGGGCAAGCAGGCCGGGCCCTGCATCACCAAGGAGGTCCCGGTCGTCGGGGTCGACGGGTACCGGGCGGCCTGGAACCGTCGCGAGGTGACCGCGGAGAAGGCGGGGC